>NZ_JBOBDM010000070.1:0-27099 GCF_050586605.1 Pseudomonas sp. ES1
GGGAGCTGGCTTGCCAGCGATGCGCCGCGCGGGCGGCGCTCGATCTGATAGGCGCTGCACATCTCTCGGCGAACGCGTCAGTAAACCCCGCCCTGGGCAGTCGCATTCACCACACCTTCCTTGAATGCCCCCGCCAACCGCTGCAACCCGCGCATCAATACAGTGGTATCCACCCCTACAGCGACAAACGCGGCCCCCAGCTCGATATAGCGCCGCGCCAGTACCTCGTCGGCACTGAGAATCCCCGCCGCCTTGCCGGCCCGGCCAATCCGCACGATGGCGTCTTCGATAGCCGCCTGCACCTCGGGATGCCCCGGATTACCCCGGTGCCCCATGGCCGCGCTCAGGTCCGCCGGCCCGATGAACACCCCATCCACACCATCAACGGCGCAGATTTGGTCCAGGTTTGCCAACCCCTCGCGGTTCTCGATCTGCACCAGCAGGCACACCTGCTCGTCGGCCAGGTCCAGGTAACCGGGGATGCTGTTCCAGCGCGAAGCCCGGGCCAGCGCACTGCCCACACCGCGAACACCGTACGGCGGGTAGCGCACCGCACGCACCAGCTGGCGAGCCTGCTCGGCGCTTTCGACCATGGGTACCAGCAAGGTCTGGGCACCGATATCGAGCAGCTGCTTGATCAGCGCGGTATCGCCGACCACCGGCCGCACCACCGGCTGGCCGGGGTAGGGCGCCACGGCCTGCAACTGGCCAAGCAGGCTGCGCAGGTCGTTGGGCGCGTGTTCGCCGTCGAGCAGCAACCAGTCGAAGCCGGCGTTGGCCGCCAGTTCCGCGCAATACGGGTCGGCCAGGCCGAGCCACAGGCCGATCTGCGCCTGGCCGCTGCGCAGGCGTTGCTTGAAGGTGTTGATGGGCATGTCCATGGGCGGTCCTCAGACGAAACGGCAGGCAATCGAGCCGAGCTGGTCGTAGTCGACATGGAAGGTGTCGCCGGGGCGGGCAGCCACCGGGCGGGTGAAGGAGCCGCCGAGGATGATCTGCCCAGCCTCAAGGCCCACGTCATAGGCCGCCAGCTTGTTGGCCAGCCAGGCTACGCCCTTGGCCGGATGGTTGAGCACGGCGGCAGACACCCCGGATTCCTCGATCACGCCATTGCGATAGAGCACCGCCGGCACCTTGCGCAGGTCGATGTCGCCGGGCCGCACGGCGCGGCCGCCCATGACCACGCCGGCATTGGCGGCGTTGTCGGAGATGGTGTCGAACACCTTGCGGGTGGCGCCGCTGTGCGGGTCGACCTGCTGGATCCGTGCGTCGATGATTTCCAGTGCCGGGATAACCCACTCGGTGGCGTCGAGCACATCGAACAGGCTGACGTTGGGGCCCTTGAGCGGCTTGCCGAGGATGAAGGCCAGCTCCACCTCGACCCGCGGCACGATGAAGCGTTCGAAGGGGATGTCGCTGCCTTCGTCGAACAGCATGTCGTCGAGCAGCGCGCCGAAATCCGGTTCGGTGATGTTCGAGGAGACCTGCATGGCCCGTGAAGTCAGGCCGATCTTGTGGCCGACCAGCTTGCGACCGCTGGCGATCTTTTGCGCAACCCAGGCGCGCTGGATGGCATAGGCGTCCTCGATGCTGATCGAGGGGTGCTCCAGGGAGAACTGACCGACCTGTTCGCGGCTGCTTTCAGCCTGGTCGAGGCGGGCGGCGGCTTGCTGGATGATGTGGGCGTCGAGCATTGAAGACCTCAGGAATTCCGGTTGAACAGGGGGTGCAGGCTGCTGTGCTTGGCGTCGTACACCTGGGCCTGGCTTTCGTCGATCTGCAGGGTCACGCCGACCGGGCGTTGTGCCAGCAGCGGGTCGAGGTGGCGGCGCAGCACGGCCAGCAGGTTGTCGCCGACCTGTTGGTGCACCGTGGCGCTGCGCCCGCTGCCCATGCGCAGGTTGGCGTAGACGAAGCCGTAGCTACCCTGGCCATCGGCGATCGCCGCGTGAGCGGCGGGGTAGGCCAGTACCCGGGTGCCGCCGGTGGGGAACACCTGACGGGCGTTTTCGTCGCGTTGTTCGAGCATGCAGTCGGCCAGGGCGCGGCACAGGCCGGGCATGTCGGCGTCGGCTTCGATATCCGGGCTGTAGAGCAGGACCAGATGGGGCATGGCGAGCTCCTTACAGGCGGCTGGTGGAAGTGACGCCGGCCGGGTTGGAGGCCTGGGCGGCGGGGATGGTGCTGCCATCCTGCGGGGTGACCGGGAAGATCGCGTTGATCTGGCCGGTGCCGGACGAGCCGAAGTAGGGCGTGACCACTTCGGCTTTACCGTCGTACTTCGACCAGCCCAGGGCGCCGAGCAGCATCGCGGTGTCGTGCATGAAGCCTTCGCCGTGGCCCTTGACCGCGTACTCCGGCAGCATCGCGCAGAAGTCGGCCCAGTCGCCGTCCTGCCACATCTGCACCACGCGATGGTCGAGGGTTTCCAGGAACGGGCTCCACACCTTGGTGGCAAAGTCCGGGGCCTGGCCGTTCTGGGCGAAACGGTGGGACAGTGAGCCGCTGGCGAGGAAGGCCACGGTGCCGTCGTAGTGGTCCTCGACTGCCTTACGCATGGCCCAGCCCAGGCGGGCGCTGTCGTTGAGGTAATGCGAGGTGCACAGCGCCGAGACCGAGACCACCTTGAAGTGCTGGTCGGTGTTCATGTAGCGCATCGGCACCAGGGTGCCGTACTCCGGGGCGAGCGTGGTGGCGTCGTGGGCCATGGTTTCCACGCCCAGGCGGTTGCACTCCTCGGCCAGGATGCGCCCGAGTTCCGGGTTGCCGGGGAAGCCGTAGTTCATGTTGGCGATGAAGTGCGGCAGCTCGTTGCTGGTGTACAGGCCTTCGAAGTGCGCTGCGCAGTTGATGTGGTAGTTGGCGTTGACCAGCCAGTGGGTGTCGAACACTACCAGGGTGTCGACGCCCAGTGCCCGGCAGCGCCGGCCGATTTCCAGGTGACCGTCGATGGCCGCCTGGCGAAAGCCTTGGCGTGGGCCGGGCAGTTCCGACAGGTACATCGAGGGTACATGGGTGATCTTGGCGGCGAGAGCGAGTTTGCCCATGGGAATCTCCTGTTAAAGGTTGTTGTTCTGGGTGTCCATGGCGAGGGCTGCGCCCTCGATTCGCGGGTAAACCCGCTCCCACAGGGACAGCGCTGTGCCTGTGGGAGCGGGTTTACCCGCGAAGGGCTGCAAGGCAGCCCAGCGATTTGAAGCGCTACACCCCCCAGCGCGGAATGTGGTGGCTACCCATGGAAATACACACGTTCTTGATCTCGGCAAACACCTCGAAGCTGTACTGTCCCCCTTCGCGGCCAGTCCCGGAACCCTTCACCCCACCGAACGGCTGACGCAGGTCGCGCACGTTCTGGCTGTTGATGAACACCATCCCGGCCTCGATGCCCCGGGCCAGACGATGTGCCTTGCCGATGTCCTGGGTCCAGATGTACGAGGCCAGGCCGTATTCGGTGTCGTTGGCCAGCTGCAGCGCCTCGGCCTCGTCCTTGAACGGGATCAGGCACGCCACCGGGCCGAAGATCTCCTCCTGGGCGATGCGCATGCGGTTGTTCACATCGGCGAACACCGTGGGCTGGATGAACTGCCCCTTGGCCAGGTGCGTCGGCAGGCCCGCCGGGCGCTCCAGGCCACCGGCCACCAGGCGCGCACCTTCTTCGATGCCGATGCGAATGTAGCCGCTGACCTTGTCGTAGTGCTGCTGGGTGATCATCGAGCCGACCTGGGTTTTCGGGTCGGTCGGGTCGCCGACGATCAGGCGCCGGGCACGGGCGGCGAACTCGCTGACGAAGCGCGGGTACACGCTCTCCTGGATGAAGATGCGGCTGCCGGCGGTGCAGCGCTCGCCGTTGAGCGAAAAGATGGTGAACAGCGCGGCGTCCAGGGCACGGTCCAGGTCGGCGTCTTCAAAGATCAGCACCGGCGACTTGCCGCCCAGTTCCATCGAGTACTTTTTAAGCCCCGCGGTCTGCATGATCTTCTTGCCGGTGGCGGTGCCGCCGGTGAAGGAGATGGCGCGCACGTCCGGGTGGCGCACCAGGGCATCGCCGGCGGTGGCGCCGTAGCCCTGGATCACGTTGAGCACACCGTTGGGGATGCCGGCCTCGACCGCCAGGCGGCCCAGCTCGTTGGCGGTCAGCGGCGACAGCTCGCTCATCTTCAACACTGCCGTGTTGCCCAGCGCCAGGCATGGCGCGGTCTTCCAGGTGGCGGTCATGAACGGCACATTCCACGGCGACACCAGCCCGCACACGCCCACCGGCTGGTACAGGGTGTAGTTGAGCATCTGGTCGTCGACCGGGTAGCTGTGGCCGTCCATGCGCGTGCACACTTCGGCGAAGAAGTCGAAGTTGTGCGAGGCGCGGGGGATCAGCACGTTGCGGGTCTGGTGGATCGGCAGGCCGGTGTCGAGGGTTTCCAGCTCGGCCAGTTGCGGCACGTTCTGGTCGATCAGCTCGCCGAGGCGGCGCATCAGCCGGGCGCGCTCCTTGGCCGGGGTGTTGGCCCATTTCGGGAAGGCCTCTTTCGCCGCGGCCACGGCCTGGGCGACTTCCTCGGCGCCGCCGCTGGCCACTTCGCCGATGGCTTCACCGGTGGCCGGGTTGTAGTTGATGAAGGTGTCACGGCTCTCGACTTCGCGGCCGTTGATCCAGTGCTTGATCATGTTCATGCCTCTTGGGTTTTACGGGCGAAGAACTCGGCTTCGCTGACGATACGGTTGACCAGGCGGCCGACGCCTTCCACTTCCACCACCACTTCATCGCCCGGCACCACGTCGGCCAGGCCTTCCGGCGTGCCGGTGGCGATCATGTCGCCGGGCTGCAGGGTCATGAAGCTGGAGAAGTATTCGATCAGGTAGGGGATGTCGAAGATCATGTCGGCGGTGCTGCCTTCCTGCTTCAGCTCGCCGTTGATCCAGGTGCGCAGCTTGAGGTTCGACGGGTCTGGCACATCGCTGGCATCGACGATCCACGGGCCGACCGGGGTGGTGGCGTCGCGGTTCTTCACCCGCAGGTTGGGCCGGTAGTAGTTCTCCAGGTAGTCGCGGATGGCGTAGTCGTTGCACACCGTATAGCCGGCCAGGTAGGCGAGGGCGTCCTCGCGCTTGACGTTGCGCGCCGGCTTGCCGATCACCGCCACCAACTCGCACTCGTAGTGCATGTACTTGACGTTGTCCGGGCGCCAGGTGACCTGGTCGTGGCCGGTGTAGGTGCCGGGCGACTTGATGAAGGCCAGCGGCTCGGTGGGCGGGGTGAAGGCCAGCTCGGCGGCGTGGTCGGCGTAGTTCAGGCCCAGGGCGAACATGCTGCCTGTGGCCGGTGGCAGCCAGGTCACCTGGTCTTGATGCACCAGGCGGCCATCAGCCAGGCGCAGGTGGTCGTCTTCGACCGTGACGGCGTGGACCTGGCCGTCGAACTGGATACGGGCGTGCTTCATAGGGCGAGTCCTTGTTCGGCGACGATGGGGTTGGTCAGCTGGCCGAGGCCGTCGATCTCGACGCTTACGCGGTCACCGGGCAGCACATCGACGCGGCCTTCCGGGGTGCCGGTAATCAGTACGTCGCCGGCATGCAGGGTCATGAATTCGCTGATTTCAGCGATCAGCTGGGCCACGCTGCGCACGCAGTTGGCGGTGTTGTTGTGCTGGCGCAATTCGCCGTTGACCCACAGGCGGATGCCCAGCGCGTCGGGGTTGCCCACCTGCGCCGCCGGTACCAGTTCTGGCCCCAGCGGGCAGAAGCCGTCGCGGCACTTGGCCTTGACGGCCGGGCGGTAGTAGCTGTCTTCGGGCAGGCTGAACTCGTTGACGATGGTGTAGCCGGCCACGTGCTCGAGGGCGTTCTCGACGCTTACCCGGCTGGCGTCCTTGCCGATTACCACGCCCAGCGCCGGGCCGGGCTGCAGGCGTTCGACTCCCGCAGGGTAGGTAACTGCCTGGGCATGGCCATTGCGGGTGTTGGGGGTCTTGATGAACAGCACCGGCTTGACCGGCGGCTGCTGGTACGGCGCTTTATGGAAGGACGCCAGGTGCTGCTGCAGCAGGCCCTGGTAGTTCAGGGCGACGCCGAACAGGCTGCCGGTGGCGACCTCGTGCAAGGCACGGCTCATGCTTTTCTCCTGCGGAAGGCGAAGCGCCATGGGACGCTTCATTGCGTTTTTGTTAATGTGTTAACGTTATAATTAAGATGTTAACGATCGTCAAGGCATTCCCCGCTCGCCGGGCAGTGCTACGATGCATCGCCCGGCCTGTTCCACCGGTACGAGAACAACAATGAAAGAACGACAGCCGATCCCCAACATCAACATCGGTCAGGTCTACGACCAGCGCTACAGTGACAGCGAGGTGCACTACGACCGGCTCGGCAACCTGGCCGGCTTTTTCGGTCGCAACATGCCGGTGCACCGCCATGATCGCTTCTTCCAGGTGCACTACGTGAAGACCGGCAGCGTGCGGGTGTACCTCGATGAACAGCGCTACCACGAAGCCGGGCCGATGTTCTTCCTTACCCCGCCGACCATCCCCCATGCCTTTGTCACCGAGGCCGACGCCGATGGCCACGTGCTGACCGTGCGCCAACAGCTTGTATGGCAACTGCTGGAGGCCGAGCCCGGGCTGATCAGCGCCCCGCGCCTGCAACCTGCGTGCGTTGCCCTGGGGCATTTGCAAGGGCAGGCGCGCGAAGAGGCGCATCGGCTGGAGCAGTTGTTCGACCTGCTCGGCAGCGAGGTCGGCCAGGGGCAGGCGGGGCAGGGCACCGCCCTGCAGGACCTGGCGCGGCTGGTGATGATCAGCCTGCTGCGGCTGTGTGCCAACTCGCTGGAGGCGATGCCGGCACGGCACGAGGACTTGCAGCTGTTTCACCGCTTCAACGAGCTGATCGAGCGCCATTACCTGGAGCATTGGGCGTTGCCGGCCTACGCCACGGCGCTGGGCGTGACCGAAGCGCGGCTGAATGACGTGTGCCGGCGCATCGCCGACCTGCCGTCCAAGCGCCTGGTGTTCGAGCGCTTGATGCAGGAGGCGCGGCGCCTGTTGCTGTATACGGGCGGCTCGGCCAACGAGATCTGCTACCAGTTGGGCTTCAAGGACCCGGCGTATTTCAGCCGGTTCTTCCAGCGCCACGCGCAGATGACGCCGGGGGAGTACCGCCAGCGGCAACTGGCGTTGCGGTGATAGGTGCATCGAATGACCTGCTCCAACCCTTGAGCTTGAAGCCAATCGTGCAATGACCCGGTTGCAGCGAGAATGGGCGTTAGCCAGGAGCGCTGGTACTTTTCACAGGGGCTGGACAGGCCGGGGGCAAATGTATTTCACTTCATTAATATCTTAATAAAACCAGCCGAGCCCGATGACCATCCCAAGACCCTCCCTGACCTTGACCCTGCTGCAGGCCCGTGAAGCGACCATGGCGTTCTTCCGCCCAGCCCTCAATGCCCATGACCTGACCGAACAGCAATGGCGGGTGATCCGCATCCTGCGCCAGCAGGGCGAGCTGGAGAGCCACCAGTTGGCGGACCTGGCGTGCATTCTCAAGCCGAGCATGAGCGGCGTGCTCAAGCGCCTGGAGCGTGATGGGCTGGTGGGACGGCGCAAGTCGCCGGAGGATCAGCGGCGGATCTTCATCAGCCTGACCGTGCGCGGGCAGCAGGCGTTCCTGGCGATGAGCGAGGAAATGGAGCGCAATTACCAGGAGATCCAGCGCCAGTTCGGGGCGGACAAGCTGGAGCAGTTGATGGGGTTGCTTAATGAGTTGAAGAAGATCGAGCCTTGAGGTGGCGGGGGCGTTGGTGGGGCAGGGTTTGAGTTTGTATGTGGGCCACCAGGTGCCCGCCACAATCCTTGCAGCGCTTATGAGATCGAGCGCCGCCCGCGCGGCGCTTCGCGGGTAAACCCGCTCCCACAGTCTGTTTCGGGCCAGTCTCTCCTGTGCCATCACCAGGTCCGCCTTGTTAGCACGACGCGGTTTCAGCGTGTGCGTTGCCGCCGCCCCACATGACTCAAGACATGCACCAAGGCAGGCGCCGGTACTTTCACAGGAATAATTGGCCCGAAATAAACTGTGGGAGCGGGTTTACCCGCGAAGCGCCGCGCGGGCGGCGCTCGATCTCATAGACGCTGCAAGGGTTGAGGCAGGCGCCTGGCGGCCCTCACCCTGTCTCCCGCCCTGCACCGACCGGCCCCCTCACCCCGCCAACCCCAACGAATCATCCAGAATCTTCAACAATGACGCCGCCCGCCGCGCATACACCGCCGGGTTCGCATACAGCAGCTCCACATGCAGGCTGTCGATGATCCCCAGATAAGCATCCCCATACAGCTCCAGCTTGTTGCCATCGCTGCGCGCCCAGGCATGCCGCTCGCGCAGGGCCTGGCAGAAGCCCAGGCGAATCTGCTCCAGATATGCCTCAAACCCGGTGGTCACGATCGAGCGTATCGGCGCCGGCGGCAGGAACGCACTGCGCAGCACGAAGCGCAAATTGGCCGAGCCCGCATAACGCTCTGCCAGGTGCAGCGGATGCCAGTGCCCAGGCGCCTCGCGGCCGGCGGCCTCATGGCCGAACCCGGCTTCGACATAGGCGGTCTCCTCGGCCAGGGCACGCTCGAACGCACACACGAACAACGCATCCTTGTTGGCGAAGTGCGCATACAGCGAGGCCTTGCGCATGCCCGCCTGGGCCGCGATTTCGTTCAGCGACGAGCCGTCGTAGCCATGTTCGGCAAAGTGTTCGACGGCGTGGTCGCAAATGCGTGCGGCGGAAGGGGTCAGGGCTTTCAAGGCGGTCACTCCGGGTTGACGCTGCAGTTCGAGGCGCTGATTGTCTTTGCCAGGGCGGCGCGGGTCAAACCCAGGATGACCACGGCGGCTGCGGCCAACAGCCAGGCCCAGGCCTGCGGGCCGAGGGTCGCCAGGTGCCCGGCCAAGGGTGTGGCGCTGGACGAGATCACCAGTTGCAGGGCACCGAGTAGCGCGGCGGTGGAGCCGACATCGCGGTGTTGCGAGGACATCGCCAGGGCCATCAGCGTGGCCTCGCAGATGCCCAGGCCGAACAGTGCCAACACCACACCGCCCAGCAGTACCGGCAAGCCGCCGCCCACCACCGTCAGCAGTGCACCCGCCCCCATGCACAGCGCGCCCCACCAGGCCACCCGGGCCACGCCGTGGCGCTTCACCCACAGGCCGGACCCAGCAGCGCCCAGCAGAATGGCCACGCCACAGGCGCCGAACAGCATGCCGAACTGCGTGCTGGTGAGCCCGAAATGCTGCTGGTACACGTAGGCAGAGCCGGCGATGTAGGCGAACAGGAAGAAGAACACCGCCGACAGCGCCAGCGCCGGGCGCAGGAACCTACCGTCACGGGCGATGCGCGCATATGTGCGCAACACGCTACGCGGCGCCAGGCGCACACGTTGCGCCACGGGCAAGGTTTCACCCAGCGCCAGGGCCGAGTTGAGCAGGGTCAACAGGCCGAGCCCTGCGAGCACCAGCATGATCGCCCGCCAACCCCAGGCGGCATCCACCACGCCGCCCAGCGCCGGGGCGAGGATCGGTGCCAGGCCTTCGATGGTCATCAGCAGGGCGAAGATCTGTGCCGCCCGTGCGCCGTCGGCGACGTCGCGCACCATGCTCATGATCACCACCAGGGTCAGCGCGCTGGCCAGGCCCTGGATCAGCCGTGCCAGCAGCAGCGCTTCCAGTGAGTTGGCCGCCGCCGCAGCCAGCGAGGTGACCGTGAACACCAGCAACGCCACCAGCAACGGCCGGCGCCGGCCCAGCGCATCCACCAGCGGGCCGAACAGCAGCTGCCCGGCACCCATGGCCAGCAGGAACACGGTCAGGGTCAGTTGCACCTGGGGATAGCCGGTGCCGAAGTCGCGAGCCATTTGCGGGAGGCTGGCCAGGTACATGTCGATGGCCGAAGGGCCGAGGGCGCCGATCAGGGCGAGGGAGGCGGCGAAGCGCAGGTTTGAACGGGTGGGCATGACAGCGAAATCCATTGAACAAAAATAAGCCTACCGACCGGTAGGTTGTACAAAGGTTAAGCATAATCATGGGAGGGGTCAACAGATGTGTCGCGAGGCACGCGCTCTGTGGGAGCGGGTTCACCCGCGAACACGGGCAGAGCCTGTGTCAGGCACCGAGGTAAATCGCAGCGACGGTGCGCCGATGCGACTTGCCCCGCGATCGGCTGAAACTGCTTGTGCACCAAATACACCGTCTTCGCTTGTTTAGCGCCACCGGTCCGATGAATCCGCAATAAACCGAATCCGCCGTTATCGCCGTACTCCCACACCATGTACGGCACGCAACCGTGCATCCCCAAGGCAAACGAGGTTGATGACCATGGCTAACAAAGACAATGACCGGATGAGCAAGGACAGCGACAAGATGGGCCACCAGGGTGGCAGCAAGAACCCTGGAAATTTCGCCAATGACCGCGACAAAGCTGCCGACGCCGGGCGTAAAGGTGGGCAAAGCACCGGTGGAGATAATCGCCAGAGTAGCGAGTCGGGCCGCAAGGGCGGCCGCTCGTAAGTGAGGCCTAGCAGTGCCAGAGGGCCTGGCACTGCGTACTCAATCGCAGCGCTACGCCTTGACGCCTCTCAACATCAAGGCGTAGCGCGGTGGGTCAGTTGAACTGCCGGCTAACCGGTGGATTGTCTCCAGCGCCAGCGTTTCGGCGTCTCTCGAACAGGGATGGAGCCCCAGACCGGCTAATGATCTCGCTTACTCGTTGCGACGGCCCGGTCTCGGCTCGCTGCGAGGCTGGCAGTGAAGCCCGATTAGCTTGAGCTGATTGTTCCACACGAGGACCGATCTGCCTGGACTGGCTATTGGTAGCAGCCACAGGGCCTTGTTGTGCCGTCTGGACAGGATCTTCTTGGGCTGGTTCCTTGGCAGGTGAAGCTACCCACTTTTCCACAGAAGTTAATGTCGATGTCACAGCTGAAGCGGGGCCACCCAAGGGTTTGAGCCAGGTCTCGGCGTTGTGAAGGGTTTGATATGCGCCTTTGTACGATTTGAAAGCCTCGAAAGCCTTAGGCGCCGCACTACCAAAGGAGGCGCCAGTTCCAATAAGACCTACGCCAAATTCCACATATCCAAGAATTTTTGCGGCCTCTGAGTCGGGATTCTTGGCCGTAATTGCTAGGCCGGCTATCTGGGTGCCTAATTTGACGACACTGGCGACTGCTGCAATCGTTCCCAGTACGCCTACCGTCGATGACGCGGTCATGCCGAAGGCCAAACCAGCAGCGGCAACCGTCCCGCCTACGCCAATACCTGCCGCACTGGCCGTCGCTCCTGCGACGACAGCGGCAGTGAGTGCCGGCGCAAGGGGAGCCAATGCTATGACCATGGCGGCCACGGCAAACCCTAGGGCAACCCATTTAAACCAACTGTGCCCATCCGGGTCGAAGCGATTGACCGGGTCACCCCCGCAATAGCCGTAGGGGTTGAGCCCGCCCCGTCCGAAGGGGCTGGCGCTATCAGGCGCGAGGAACGTCATCAGCACCGGGTCATAGGGCCGGTAACCTGCCGCGATGTACCAGCCGGTGAGTGGCTCACGGCGCTCGCCTGCAAACCCGAAGGGGCTGGCGGCGCTCTGCGATGAGCCCCCATCGGCTCCGTGGGCCGTGTAGTGGTACTGGCGCAACGCCTCATCGGCCTCCAGCCGTACACTGCCCTGGGCATCGCAGCCGAGCAGGGTGGCCCGGCGAACACCGGCGGCCAGCCGGTCGACCGCGAACAACTGGCCAGCATCGCCGATCAGGCGCAATTGTTCTTCACCGCGCAGTTCGTGGGTGAGGTTGTTGGCGCTGTGGAAACTGCGGCTAAGCTGGCCATCGACCCTGCGGTCGCACAAGTTGCCAGCCGGGTCATACCCGTAGGTGCAGGTCTGGCCCTGGTAGCTGACGCTCTGCAGGCGGTCCTGGCCATCCCAGGTCAGCACGCGGCCCAGGCTGTCACGTTCGAGGCGGCCGCGAGCGTCATAGGCCAGGTCGATCTGCCTGGGCCAGCTGGCATGGGTATGAGCGATGCGGGTGACCTGGGTTGGGTCGCTGCGGTTTTCGTACTCGAAGGTCGCGGTATCGCTGCTGTTGTCGGCGAAGGTCGAGACCACATCGATATAGCAATCCAGCGCATCCAGGCGGAACACCTGCTTGACCACCCGGTTACCGAAGGGATCCTTCGGCGCCACCGCGGCGTCGGCCTCGTAGGTGTTCAACCGGCCGTGGCGATCATAGGTAAAGCGCTCCTCACCCTGCACCGAGCCGTCGTCCCAGCGGCGGCTCTTGAGCTGGTCGAGGTCGGTGTAGGTCAGCGTCTGTACCTTGCGGCTGGACTGGCCCTCGACCACGGCGTCATACGTACGGGTCTGTTCCCGGCCAAGGCTGTCATAGGTCAGGGTCTGGGTCAGGCGGGTACCGCTGACCGTGTCACGGGTGGTGTAAGTGTGCGGGCGGGAGAAGGCGTCGTAGCCGATCTCACTGGTGACGCTGGCGACGGTGATCCGTTGCAGGCGGCCGGCGCTGTCGAACGCGCGCTGGTGGTCCACACCGGCGGCGTCTTCGAAGCCAAGCTGCAGGCCGCCGAGGCTGTAGCGCCAAGTGGTGACATGCTTCTGGCCATCGACCGTCCAGGTATCGGTCTGCGGCTTGCCGGCAGCGGTGAAGGTCATCTGCTGTACGCCCAGCGGGCCACTGGCCGAGGCGGTGGTGCCCAGGGTGCGGTCATAGCTGAAGCCGTGGGCGCTTTCACCCGCTGGGAGAATCTGCTCGACCAGGTTCTCCAGCGCTTTGAGGTAACGGAAATCCACGCGCTTGCCGTCGGCCAGGATGTTGTGGGTAGGCTGCAGTTGGCCTGGGGTGTAGCGATATTCAGTGGTGCGGCCACCGCATTGGATGCTCAGCGGGCGGCCGAGGCCGTCGAACTGCTGGCGACCTACGGTCACGGGTTGTACATAGTTGTTCATCATGGGTTCTCCACGGTTTGCATGGCCACCGACGTGGGGTGCTCGCTGTTGCTGTGTGGGGCGTAGGTCCAGAGGGTCTTGCGGGCCTGCGAATCGCCGATTTCGAGGCGCTCGACGACACGAGAGAAGGCGTCATAGGTGGTGCGGGTGCTGCTCCCCACGCCGACCGTGGGTACCACGCTCTGCTCGATGACACGGTCCAACCCATCGCGACATTGATAGGTTGTCCGTACCAATCGTCGCTTGTCAGGGTCGCCGCCACCGTCGTCATACAGTTCGGTCTTCACCGGGCTGCCGTTGAGGTTCTTGTGCACGATTTCCAGGCTGCCAACCTTGCCTTGGGCGGATTGCCAACGTTGCTCGGTCTGGGCGATCGGGTCGTGCACGGTATGCGTGGTCACACCATTGCCCGCAGTTACCTGCGCGACATTGCCCCAATGGTCGTAGGCGGTGGTGCTGGACGGGCTGAACAGCGGTTGGCCGTCGGTTGCCCAGTCTGTATTGCTGCGTGAGACTTCTCGCCCCAGGGCGTCATACTCGATGCTGCTCATGCAACGGAAAGGTGCTGCCTCGTGATCGAGGTCTTCGAGCTCTACCCGTACCGTACGGCCGGCGCCGTCGACCCAGGTGCGCTTGCGCTGGCCAGTGGCGTCGCGTTCTTCAAGGCCGACGCTGGCCATGAGAGGGGCGGAACCGTTGCTACCCGATATGCGTGGGGCATGTTGCATGACGAATGCGTCACTGAAGTGGTAGCTGGCGGTACGGGTCACTTCATACTCGGTGCCGCTGGCGATAATGCTGCGTACCACACGTCCGAGCCTGTCGTAGGCGTGGTCGGTGTGCACGCCGGCGGCACTGGTCTCGCGCAGGGTCTGGCCGCTGACCAGGGAGCGGGCGGTGCTGGTGCGCATGTGCTGGGTTTGATCCGCCTCGTCACCTTCGATGACAGTGGTGGTCAGCAGCGTTGCCACGCCATTCACGGGCTCGATGCTGTAGCTATGGCGGGTAGTGATCGGCTGCCCCGCCACGGTCTTGGTGGCGCTGGCCAAGCGGGCGTAGTGCAGGCCAACTGTATCGATGTAGGTGTTGCAGGTGGTTTCGATCACGGTCCCGGCCGTTTCGTCCTCCAGTTGCTCGCGCTCGACCAGTTGCAAAGCAGGGTCGCCGGTTATCAACGAAGGCAACGCAGCATAGGTGTAGCGGGTAAGCATGACCGGCGCAGCGCCGCGCGCCAGTTCGGGCGGGGTAACCCTGCGCAGTTTCAAGCGCCGCACCATGCCCAGGGCATCTTCAGGCGCGCTGCCGGGCTCGCCTTCGATCGGGTAATACTCGTTGAGCTCGATCACGCCATTGGCCTGGACCGACTCAAGGGGGTTGCCATAGCGGTCGAAGGTGGAAGTGGCGACCTCGCTGCGTTCACGTTTGACGGTATCGCCCTGCCACTCGATGAAGGTGGTGGTCACCTGGCGCGGGCACTGGCAGAACGCCGCCTGCTCTTCCCAGGATTTGTCGTAGTCGATGTGGTAGCGGGTGTCGATACGGGTTTCATGGTCGCCGGAGCGGCGTCGCTCGAGGGTTTGCAGGTGGTGGCGGTCCCAGTGACGCTGTACGCTCTGCTCGATCGAGCCGCTCGAGTTGGTCAGGGTTTCAGTGACGGAATATTCGTAACGCTCTCGCAGCCTGTAGAGGTTGTCGCGGCCCGACTCCCATTGGAAGCCCAACTGGCTGCCAAAGCCAAGGTAGTTGTAGACACCATTCCAGGTGTAGCTATACGACAGCGTGCCTGCCGCCTCATTGTCCGTGTGCTCCCAACGCAGCACACGTGGCAGGAAACTGATCGGCGCGCCGCTGGGCAGGCGGTGCGAGGTCGCAGCGGTCTTGCTCCAGAACAGCGTGTCGGTGGCTCCAAGCGGGCCGCTGACATTCTTGGGGAATAGCAGCGACTGGCCGTTGCCCACATCTATAGCCTCATAGATGAAGGTAAAGGGCGCTGCGGTTTCAGGCAGGTGCAAGCTCGCCAGGCGGTTGTTCGCTTGTCCGAAGACGTACACCGCTTCATCGGCAGTACCCGGTGCGAGCAGCAACTTAGGTGAGGTGCCGCTGCGGTCGATCCGGGCAAGTACGCATTGGTTGTCGTCGGTAATCTCCCTGAGGTGGTTGACACCGTTGGCCGAGCTCCACTGCAGGTGCAGCCGGCGGCCTGCATCGCTGCGCAGTTCATGCAGCACATAGGGGCCGCTGCCATTGACTCGCTTGAGGACCTCGATACGGCCGTCTTTGTGAGTGATCCGATAATTGTCCTCATCAGTACGCACTACCCGCAGCGATTGCAGCTTGTAGTCGCGGAACGTCACCTGGCCGTCCACGACGGCCTGCACTGCATACTGTTCGCCCGTGCCAAGACGCAGAGCCTGGGCGCCCTGTGCCAGTGACAGTTCGCTGAACAGCAGCGACCAGCCCAGGCCAAAGCCCTGGTTGCGATGCGAACCCAGGCTGCTGAACGCCAGGGTGAAGGGCAGGGAAGGGCCGCCCAGGTTATTGGCGATGCCCAGTTCGACGTTGAAGACCAGGTTGAACTGGCCCGTTCGCGGGTCTACCGCGGATTGCATGGCCGAGAGGAAGTTGCTGGCCTGAGAGTGGATGCCGCCTGTGTTAAGGGACAGTTCAGGTGCCTGGAAAACTTCATTTATGGGGTCAGACATTTGTTCTCTTCTGTAAAACAAAGGGTGTGAGCAATCGCTGTCGCTGGTGCGGCAGGTAATAAGTCACGCCTTTATAAGGGGTTGTAGGATTGAAATTTCGACAATGCCATGGCATTTGCCGTGAGTTGCCGATGGTCAGGGTTTTTATTGCTCGTTGATGTCTGCTTTAGTTGGTTGACTAAACGTTCATGGTGCGTGCTCTGCACGCTGCTTGCGCGATGAATTTAATGTTGAAACCATTAGCGTGTCGCTGCAATTAAACAATATTAGGTTTGAGCCTTTGGCGCTGTGAGAACTTTCTGGCGCACCTAGAAGAATAGTCGTAGGCATTACGGAAGTGTCATAAGCCGCGATTGAGATGGTCACGATAAAACTCAATAATCGGGCACGACAAAGTGCAAGCCGCTCGGTGGGAGAGGCTTGCACTTTGAGATGTCAGAAATTTACCGCTACTGCTAGCGGAGTTGCATCGTGTTGCCTTTGCTGTCCCTGTCCGCAACCAGCGTGGCACTGTGACCGATTCAATATTGGTCTATATGGTATGCGTCCAACAACCCGAGACGAATGTGCGAGAGAGCCCGTAATTCGCAGGGTTATGGATTTAGAAAACCTTGCTCAACGGGTTGCTGCTCAGTGCAGGGATCTGCCCACTCAGGAAGTCGAAGCTCGGGTCATGTTCTGTATTCCAACTCCACGGCTTGGTTTCGTTGAGCGTGTCGAGAAACTTCGGATGTTCCATGGCCTCTCGCACTGCCGGCAGTAGGCTTGCGAATTCTTCGAGTGTGACTGTTTCGTCCGCTATGGGCTCGGCTGTCAGAGTGATCATGATTTGCTGATTGCCCTTGTTGTAGGCGCCTTCGCTACCCGAAGTCACTTCGATCGTGAATTCGCTTAGCCAATCTGTGGCGTTCTCCAGTTGCATGCCCATAGTCTTTTTCCATTAATTGAAAAGGCAGAGACAGGGTAAAAGGTCCTACAGGAGAAAACAGATGGTAAAACTTCCTGGTGACCTGGCATAGCTGCCAGTGTTGCCGGCACACACTCTCCAGATAGGCATAAAGTCCATGCGTGGCACGGTCCCACGACTTATTGCAGCCATGTGCCTTGAATAACAACCGTCAGCTAACGTGAAGGGTTCTGCACGATTGACCAGCGCAGTCATGGAACTTTGCCCCTGCCTTAGGCCTCCACCGCTAGCAGGACATCGCGCAGGATCAGCCACCCAGCAAGCCGAATGACCGGGAGCCCCCTATGGCCAGGCACATCATCCACTACACCGGCCCCATCAACTCGTCCACCTGCGGCAACCTGATCAGCACCTGCTCGCGCGCCCTGCAGCAAGGCGCCGAGCTGCTGCAGCTGAACATCGCCACCATGGGCGGGGAGTGCAGTTATGGCTTCACCCTGTACAACTTCCTGCGCAGCCTGCCGGTGCCGGTGCACACCCACAACCTCGGCACGGTGGAGTCGATGGGCAACATCATCTTCCTTGCAGGCAGCCACCGTACCGCCTGTGCGCTGAGCAAGTTCCTGTTCCATCCGTTCCACTGGACCTTGCACGGCTCGGTGGATCATGCGCGCATGGCCGAGTACGCCATGAGCCTGGACTACGACCTGCGGCTGTATGAGCAGATTGTTGCCGAGCGCACCGAGGGCGCCAGCGAGGCACTGGATGTGCCGCGCTACCTGATGGCGTATCCACGCATCCTGGGGCCGGAAGAAGCATTGCGCTGCGGGCTGATCCAGGCCATCGACGACTTGCCGATTGCAGCGGACAGTACGCAGTGGAGTGTGCATGCGTGAGTTGGCGTCTGTCTGGATAAGGTGCATGGCGACAGGTTTGTAGCGCCCTCAAGATCGAGCGCCGCCCGCGCGGCGCATCGCTGGCAAGCCAGCTCCCACATTTGTTTCGGGCCAATTATGCCTGTGAGGGTACCGCTGCCCGCCTTGGCGCATGGCTTAAGTCGGGCGAGGCGCCAGTGGTGCCTACCTCAAAATCGAGTCGAACCAACAAGGCAGACAGTGGTGAAATCTCAGGAGTGACTGGCCCGAAACAGATGTGGGAGCTGGCTTGCCAGCGATGCGCCGCGCGGGCGGCGCTCGATCTCATAGGCGCTGCAAAATCACCGGCGAACACCAGGTGGCCTTCACCCAACCTCAAACCAATCACACCCCCCGCTTCACCACCAACGTCAAGATGTCATAGCTCGCCACCAGCTCCCCATCCTGATTGGTCACCTCCACATCCCAAGCCACCACCCCTTGCGGTTGCCCCTGTGGGCTGGCTTTGCCCTGGTCGATCTTGCGCTTGCAGGTCAACCGCGCCTGGATGGTGTCGCCAATCCCCACCGGGGTAATGAAGCGCAGGGTATCGAGCCCATAGTTGGCCAGCACCGGCCCTTCACCCGGCGAAACGAACAACCCGGCCGCCGCCGACAGCACGAAATAGCCGTGGGCGATGCGCTTGCCAAACTGCGACTGCTTCGCCGCGATCTCGTCGAAGTGCATGTAGAAGTGATCGCCCGACAGGCAGCCGAAGTTGACCAGGTCGGCCTCGGTCACCGTGCGGCGGTGGGTAAGCAACGATTCACCGATGCGCAGGTCATCGAAGTGGCGACGGAACGGGTGCACCTCGGTTTCGATCACCTCAGCGCCGCGCACGTATTCGCCGGTCACCGCCATCAGCATGCTCGGCGAACCCTGTACCGCGGCGCGTTGCAGGTAGTGCTTGACCGCGCGCAGGCCGCCCAGCTCTTCACCACCGCCCGCGCGGCCCGGGCCGCCGTGCTTGAGCTGCGGCAGCGGCGAGCCGTGGCCGGTGGATTCCTTGGCCGCTTCGCTGTCGAGCACCAGCAGGCGCCCGTGCCAGGCAGCAGCGGCCGGGATGGCCTTGGCGGCCACCCTGCGATCGGCGGTGACCAGAGTCGCCACCAGGCTGCCCTTGCCACGGGCCGCCAGGGCCAGGGCTTCGTCAAGGTCGTCGTAGGCCATCAGCGTGCTGATCGGGCCGAACGCTTCGATATCGTGGGCGCCGCCCTCGGCGTGCGGGTCGCGTGCCAGCAGCAGGGTCGGGGCGAAGAACGCGCCTTCGGCCACGCCGTCACCCACCGGGCTGAAGCCATCGCTGGCGCCCAGCAGCTGGTCGCAGCTGTCCAGCAGCATGCGTACGCGTTCAGCGACATCGCGCTGCTGCTCGTGGGAAGCCAGGGCGCCCATGCGCACGCCCTCGACCGACGGATCACCGACCACCACGTTGCGCAGCCGTTCGCGCAGGCGAGTGGCCACGGCGTCGATGTGCCTGGCGGGGACGATGGCGCGGCGGATCGCCGTGCATTTCTGCCCGGCCTTGGTGGTCATCTCCCGCGCCACTTCCTTGATGAACAGCTCGAATTCTTCGCTGTCGGGGCTCACGTCCGGGCCGAGGATGGCACAGTTGAGCGAGTCGGCTTCGGCATTGAACGGCACCGAATTGCGCACCAGGTTTGGCGTGACGCGCAGCTTGGCTGCGGTGTCGGCGGAGCCGGTGAAGGTCACCAGGTCCTGGCCCTGCAGGCGCTCGAGCAGATCGCCGGTGCTGCCGATCACCAGTTGCAGGCTGCCGGCCGGCAGCAGCCCGGATTCGTTCATCAGCCGCACCACGGCTTCGGTCAGGTAGCTGGTGGAGGTGGCTGGCTTGACGATGCACGGCATGCCGGCGAGGAAGGTCGGGGCGAACTTCTCCAGCATCCCCCAGATCGGGAAGTTGAAGGCGTTGATGTGCACGGCCACCCCGGTGCGTGGCACCAGGATATGGCTGCCGGCGAAGTGGCCTTGCTTGCCCAGGGGGATCGCCGGGCCCTCATGCACCAGGTTGCCCGACGGCAGCTCGCGGCGGCCCATGCTCGAATAGGCGAACAGCGTAGCGTTGCCGCCCTCGATATCGATCCAGCTGTCGGCGCGGGTGGCGCCTGAGTGGTGGGACAGGGCGTAGAGCTGTTCCTTGCGCTCGGCCAGGTACAGCGCCAGGGCTTTCAGGCGCGCGGCGCGTTGCTGGAAGTCCATGGCCAACAGGGTTTGCAGGCCCTGGATTCGGGCGAAGTCGAGCGCTTCGGCGAAGTCCGGGCGTTCTTCGTGGCTGTAGGCCAGGGCGTGGCCGTCGAGGGCGCTGCGCAGGGCCTGGGCGCCGTGCTGGCCGATCCAGCGGCCGGCGATGAAGCTTTGCAGGGTAGGGGCGGCGGACATGCTGTTCTCCATGCTGTTCTGATAGACAGGGGGCGCGCTTACCAGAGCGCCAGGGTGTAGCCGATGATCAGGCGGTTCTCGTCCACGGCATTGGTCAGGCCATTGCCGGAACGGAAGGTAACGTTGCGCCAGCGCAGGCTGACGTCCTTGAACGGGCCGCTCTGGATGACGTAGGTGATGTCGGTGTCGCGTTCACGCTCGCGGCCATTGCTGACGGTGGCGGTCTCGGCATGGCGGCCGTCGGTGTAGCGGGTCATGAAGCTCAGCCCGGGGATGCCCATGGCCACGAAGTCGTAGTCGTAGCGCAACTGCCAGGAGTCGAGCCCGGCACGGGTGAAGGTGTTGTAGGTGACCAGGTTGACGGTGTACGGGTCGCCGCCGTTGAGGAACGGGAACGCGCTGTCGCCGGACATCTGCTGCCAGGTGGCGGTGAATTTGTGCGCTTTCACGCCGAGGGTGAACATGGCGTTGAAGTTGCGGTTGTCGATGCGCCCGGCGCGCTCGGCGCCATCGCCGCGGCTGTCGAAGTAGCGCAGGTCGCTGCGCAGGCTCACGCCCTCGGCCAACGGCTGGGTGTGCAGCAGGCCGACATACTGCTGGCGGTAGATCTCTTCGAGCTTGGCGTAGTAGTAGCTGACGCTGGTCTGCGGGGTGAAGGCGTAGCTGCCGCCACCGAAGTCGAAGTGGTCGCTGGTGGCGGCGCCATAGCCGATATCGTCGCGCCCGGAGGAATCACGCAGGTTGGCCTTGGTCAGGCGCCCGCCGTTGAAGGTCAGGCCGTCGAGCTCCTGGCTGGTCAGCAGGCCGCCCTGGAAGGTCGAGGCCAGCAGGCGGGTGTCGTTGTACACCACCACCGGCAGGATCGGCTGCAGGGTGCCCAGGCGCAGGGTGCTCTTGGACACCCGCAGCTTGCCGGTCAGGCCCAGCTCGCTGTAGTCGTCCACCGGTTCCTTGCTGTCGGGGCCGAACGGCAGCAGGCCAGTACCGCGCCGGTCGCGGCTGGAGTCGAGCTTGATGCCCAGTTGGCCCATGGCATCCACCCCGACGCCGACCGGGTCGTCGGTAAAGCCCGACTCGAAGCGAGCGGTAAAACCCTGGCCCCATTCCTCGGCCTTGTTCTGCGGCGCGTTGTCCTGGCGGAAGTCGCGGTTGATGTAGTGGTTGCGCAGCTCGACGCGCGCGTGGCTGTCGCCGATGAAGTCCGCCAGGGCCGGCAAGGGCAGGGCGAGTGTGGCCAGCCAGGCGGCCGAGGTGAGGCGTGTGCGGCTCATTGTTGTGGTCCCCGTCGTTCTTATTGTTTTTGTGTTCAGTGCTTGCTGGCGCCGGCGGCGCCGATACCGGTCATGGAGCGGATGAACTGCGCCAGGTAGCGGCCACGTTCGTCCTGGGCGCGCTGCGAGCTGTCGGTGACCGAGAAGGCCCAGGCGCCGAGGAACGCCAGCGACATGGAGAACAGCGCCGGATTGCTGTAGGGGAACAGTGCGTGCTCGTTGTGCAGTACGTTGACCCACACCGCCGGGCCCAGCACCACCAGCACGATCGCCGAGAACAGCCCGGCCAGGCTGCCGCCCACCGCACCGCGGGTGGTCAGGCCTTTCCAGAACATCGACAGCAGCAGCACCGGGAAATTGACCGAGGCGGCCACCGCCAGTACCAGGCCGGAGAGGAACGCGATGTTCTGCGATTCGAACAACAGGCCCAGCAGCACCGCGAACAGGCCGATCACCAGGGTGGCGATGCGCGACACGCGCATTTCCTGCTGCTCGCTGGCCTGGCCTTTGCGCATGACGCAGGCATACAGGTCGTGGGACACGGCCGAGGCGCCGGACAACGCAAGGCCGGCAACCACGGCGAGGATGGTGGCGAAGGCCACCGCCGAGATGAAGCCGAGGAACAGGTTGCCGCCCACCGCCTGCGCCAGGTGCACCGCCACCATGTTGCCGCCGCCGATGATCGCGCCTGCGGCATCGCGGTAGGACGGTTCGGTACCGACCATGACGATGGCGCCAAAGCCGATGACGATCAGCAGCAGGTAGAAGTAGCCGATGAAGCCTGTGGCGTAGAACACGCTCTTGCGCGCTTCCTTGGCGTCGCTGACGGTGAAGAAGCGCATCAGGATATGTGGCAGCCCGGCAGTGCCGAACATCATCCCCAAGCCCAGTGAGATCGCATCCACCGGATTGGACAACAGCGCCCCCGGCGCCATGATCGCCTGGCCCTTGGCATGCACGGCCACGGCGCTGGCGAACATCGCCTCGGTGCTGAAACCGAAGTGCTTGAGCACCATGAAGGCCATGAAGCTGGTGCCCGACAGCAGCATCACCGCCTTGATGATCTGCACCCAGGTGGTGGCGAGCATGCCGCCGAAGGTCACGTACAGCACCATCAGCACACCCACCAGCATCACCGCGTACAGGTAGCTGATGCCGAACAGCAGTTCGATCAGCTTGCCGGCGCCGACCATCTGCGCCACCAGGTACAGCAGTGCCACGGTCAGGGTGCCGAACGCCGAGGTGATGCGCACCGGGCCCTGGGCCAGGCGGTAGGAGACCACGTCGGCGAAGGTGTACTTGCCCAGGTTGCGCAGGCGTTCGGCGATCAGGAACAGGATGATCGGCCAGCCGGCCAGTACGCCCAGGGCGTAGAGCAGGCCGTCGTAGCCGTTCATGAACATCATCGCCGAGATGCCCAGGAAGGACGCGGCGCTGATCATGTCGCCGGCGATCGCCAGGCCGTTCTGCATGCCGGTGAGGCCACCGCCGGCGGTGTAGAAGTCACTGGCCGAGCGGGTGCGCAGCGCCGCCCAACGGGTGACCAGCAGGGTGAAGCAGACGAACACCAGGAACATCGAGATGGCGGTCCAGTTCATCGTGCGCACTCCTGCTTGACCTTGTCATTGAGCGGGTCGAGCACGGTGTTGGCGCGATGGGTGTAGATCCCGGTGAGGGCGAAAGACAGCAGCACCATCAGCACCCCGACCAGCATGCCGACACTGGTCACCCCGCCGCTGAGGGACTGGCCGAGCACGCCGGGGGCGAAGGCCACCAGCAGGACGAAGCCGTAGTAGGCGGCGAGCATGGTCAAGGTGAGCGTGCCGTTGAGGCGGCGCTTGCGCTTGATCAATTGCTGGAAGTCAGGGTGGTTGTTGATGCTCTCGAGGTGCTCGGGGGTCATGGCTGGCGTTCTCTCTGGCTGTTGTAATTGTTTTTTCAGGTCACGCGGGTGTTGCGGGTATCGGTGTTGGCTTCTTCGCGGGTAAACCCGCTCCCACAGGTCTGTCGGTGCCTTCAGGTTCAGCACCGATCTTTCGGTGCCTTCGGGGGCAGCACGAATCCTGTGGGAGCGGGTTTACCCGCGAAGCAGGCAACGCGGTGTCAAAGCTGGTCGAAATCGAGCACCACCTTGTCGCTCAAGGGGTATGTCTGGCACGACAGCACGTAGCCGGCGGCCACTTCGTAGTCTTCCAGGGCATGGTTGCTGTCCATCTCCACCTCGCCCTCGATCACCTTGCACTTGCAGGTCGAGCACACCCCGGCCTTGCACGAGTAGGGCAGCTCGGCACCGATGGCGTTGCCGGCATCGAGCACGCTGCGGGTGTTGCGCGGCAAGTCGAAGGCCAGGGCGCGGCCATCGCTGATCACCGTCACATGGCTGACCGCCGAATCCCGCTCTCGCGCCGCCTCGCGGGCTTCGCGACGGGCTTCGCTGCCGGCGGCGGCGAACAGCTCGTAGTGGATGCGCGCGTTGTCCATGCCGTTGGCCCGCAGGCTGTCGCGCACGGTCTCGGTCATGGCCTGGGGGCCACAGATGAACGCGGCGTCGAGCTGCTTCACATCCAGCCAGCGGGAGAACAGCTGGCCGCACTTGTCGGCGTCGATGCGGCCGTTGTACAGGTCGACGTCCTGTTGCTCGCGGCTGAACACGAAGATCAGGTTGAGGCGGTCCAGGTATTGGTTCTTAAGGTCTTCCAGGCGGTCGCGGAACAGCGCGCTGTTGCTGGCGCGGTTGCCGTACAGCAGGGTGAAACGGCTGTGCGGCTCGCTGGCCAGGGTGGTGGCGACCAGCGAGAGGATCGGGGTGATGCCACTGCCGGCGGCGATGCCCAGATAATGGCCGTGGCGCAATGGGTCCAACGGCACGAAGAAGTTGCCCGATGGCGGCATCACCTCCAGTTGCTGGCCCGCCTTGAGCACCTCGTTGGCGAAGGCCGAGAAGCGCCCGCCGGGCACGCGCTTGACCGCCACGCGCAGCTCGCCATCCTGCACGGCGCTGCAGATCGAATAGGAGCGGCGCACTTCCTCGTCATCGAGGTGGGTGCGCATGACCAGGTACTGGCCCTGGGTGAAACGGAACGCTTCCTGCAGATGTGCGGGCACGTCGAAGGCGATGGACACCGCGTCGCGGGTTTCCTGGCGCACTTGCTTGATGGTCAGGCTGTGAAACGGGCTCATGGCGTTCTCCACGGCTCAAAGGCATTTGAAATAGTCGAACGGCTCCAGGCACGCGCGGCAGCGGTACAGCGCCTTGCAGGCCGTGGAGCCGAACTGGCTGAGCAGTTCGGTATGGGCGCTGCCGCACTGCGGGCAGCACACGTTGGGCGTGCTGCCGCGCAGGCTGGCGCTGCCCGCGGGTGGGGCTATGCCATAGGCGCGCAGGCGCTCACGGCCTTGCGCACTGATCCAGTCGGTGCTCCAGGCCGGCATCAGCCGGCGCTCGAGTGCGGGTTCGGCGAAGCCGGCCTGCTCCAGGGCCTGGCGGATGTCGCCCTCGATCACCTCGGTGGCCGGGCAGCCGGAGTAGGTCGGGGTGACCACCAGGTGCAGGTGGCCGGCGCGCCAGTCGAGGTCGCGCACGATCCCTAAGTCGACCACGCTGACCACCGGCACTTCCGGGTCCATCACCTCGGCCAGCACCGCCCAGGCATGGGCCAGGTCGCCGTGCTGCTGGGCCCGGGCGCCGCGATCGCCGGCGATCAGCTCACCAGGTTGCATCGGGGTAGGCTCGCGGCAGGAATTGCATTTCGGCCAGCAGCAGGCCGAGGTGTTCGGTGTGCAGGCCTTTGCGCCCGTCCAGGTAGAAGTGGCTGGCGGCCTTGGGCAGAGGCAGGTCAACCGAGGCGAAGATGGCCGTGACGGTGTTCAGCCAGTGCTGGGCGATCTGCGCCGGGTCGGTGCCGATACCGGCCTGGGCCAGCTGGGCTTCGCCATCGTTGGCGACGCTCAATTCGACCGTGAAGCGCCACAGTGCCGGGATGGCCTCGAGCATGCGCCGGCGGCTCTCTTCAGTGCCGCCACCCAGGCGTTGCACCCATTCGCCGGAGCGGCGCAGGTGATAGGTGACTTCTTTCAGGGCCTTGGCGGCGATGCCGGCGATGCGTTCATCGCTGGAGGCCGTCAGCCCTTCAAGGGTGGCGTGGTGCCAGGCGTCGTAAAGGAACTGCTTGAGCATGGTGACGGCGTAGTCGCCGTTGGGTTGCTCGACCAGCAGCAGGTTGCGATAGGCGCGCTCGTCGCGGCGGTACGCCAGGGCATCGGCATCGCGGCCGTCATCGGCCAGTTCAGCGGCGTAGTCCAGCCAGTTGCGCGCCTGGCCTACCAGGTCGAGGCCGACGTTCATCAGCGCCAGTTCTTCTTCCAGCGCCGGGGCCTTGCCACACCACTCGCACAGGCGCTGGCCCTGGACCAGGGCGCTGTCGCCGAGCAGCAGCAGGTATTGGATGAGTGCTTGCTTGTGCATGGCGGGCCTCACATGTGTCCGACTTCGGCGGGCAGCTCGTAGAAGCTGGCGTGGCGGTAGACCTTGTCGTCCGCCGGGGCGAACAGCGGGCCTTTCTCGTCGGGCGAGGAGGCGGTGATCAGCGCCGAGGGCACCACCCACAGGCTCACGCCCTCGCTGCGGCGGGTGTACAGCTCGCGGGCGTTCTCGATGGCCATGGCGGCGTCGGCGGCATGCACGCTGCCGACGTGCTTGTGGTTCAGGCCGTGCTTGCTGCGCACGAATACTTCGTAGAGGGTCCAGTCAGACATGCTCGATCTCCGCATCGATGGCCGCTTCAGGCGGCGTTCTTGTTCTGTTGTTTGCGTGCGTAGGCCACGGCGGCCTCGCGTACCCAGGCGCCGTCTTCGATGGCCTTACGGCGGGTGGCGACGCGTTCCTGGTTGCACGGGCCGTTGCCCTTGATCACTTCGTAGAACTCGTCCCACTGGATTTCCCCGAAGTCGTAATGACCGCGTTCGGCGTTCCACTTGAGTTCAGGGTCGGGGGCGGTGCAGCCAAGCAGTTCCAGCTGCGGCACGGTCTGGTCGATGAAGCGCTGGCGCAGTTCGTCGTTGGTCTGGCGCTTGATCTTCCAGGCCATCGACTGGGCGCTGTTGGGCGACTGTTCGTCGCTGGGGCCGAACATCATCAGTGCCGGCCACCACAAGCGATTGATGGCGTCCTGGACCATGTCGCGCTGGGCCTGGGTGCCGTGGCGCATCATGGTCAGCAGCAGCTCGTAGCCCTGGCGCTGGTGGAAGCTCTCTTCCTTGCAGATGCGCACCATGGCGCGGGAGTAGGGGCCGTAGGAGGTGCGCTGCAGCACCACCTGGTTGACGATCGCGGCGCCGTCCACCAGCCAGCCCACCGCGCCCATGTCGGCCCAGCTGAGGGTGGGGTAGTTGAAGATGCTCGAGTACTTGGCCTTGCCGCTGTGCAGCTTGGCGATCTCTTCGTCGCGGTCGGCGCCGAGGGTTTCCATGGCGCTGTACAGGTACAGGCCGTGGCCGGCTTCGTCCTGGATCTTGGCCATCAGTTGCAGCTTGCGCTTGAGCGACGGGGCGCGGGTGACCCAGTTGCCTTCGGGGAGCATGCCGACGATTTCGGAGTGGGCGTGCTGGGAGATCTGGCGGATGAGGGTCTGGCGGTAGGCGTCGGGCATCCAGTTCTTGGCTTCGATCTTGATCTCGGCGTCGATTTTTTCCTGGAAGGCGCGCTCTTCGGGCGACATCTCTTCCAGCGACTTGAGGCGTTTTACGCCGGTTTCTACGAGCTGTGCATACATGTTCGGGCTCCCGGTGGTGGGCGGCTTGGGGCGTGGGATATTTATAAGCGATACAAAACACAACATCAAACAGTATTTGATGTATCAAATAAGATTTGTGTATCGCTTTGAGATCAAATCGCGGGGCAAGCCCACTCCCACGCCAAACCCTATGGAAAGGA
>NZ_JBOBDM010000071.1:0-24367 GCF_050586605.1 Pseudomonas sp. ES1
GGGCAATCGCCGTGGTTCAGGCTGCCTCTGGCTCGCAGCCCTTCAGCACCAGGCGAATGATGGTTTCTGCCGCCGCATCGTAGTCACTGTCGGCCAATTTGGCCTTCCCCGTCACCACGGCAATCTGCCAGTCGAAATCCGCGTAGGTCTGTGTCGCTGCCCAGATGCTGAACATCAGGTGGTGCGGGTCGACGTGGGCGATCTGCCCGCGGTCGATCCAGCGCTGGATGCACTCGATGTTATGCCGGGCCTGCTCGTTGAGCTGCTCGACCTGGCGCGGCGACAGGTGCGGCGCGCCGTGCATGATCTCGCTGGCGAACACTTTCGAGGCGTGGGGCAGGTCGCGGGAGATGAGGATCTTCGAGCGGATATAGGCGCTCAGCACTTCCTTGGGGTCGCCATCGGCGCTGAACGGCGTCGAAGCCTGCATGATCGGCGCGATGATGCTCTCGAGCACCTCGCGGTAGAGGTTTTCCTTCGACTTGAAGTAGTAGTACACGTTCGGCTTGGGCAGGCCGGCCTTGGCCGCGATATCGCTGGTCTTGGTGGCGGCGAAGCCCTTGTCGGCGAATTCTTCACTGGCCGCGCGCAGGATCAGTTCCTTGTTGCGCTCGCGAATGGTGCTCATTGTCGGGGGTCTTCCTCGTGTATGGCCCCCTCCGTGAGGGGTCCGGCATGGTAGCACCCGCCTCGACGGGGGCTCAAGGCAGCGACTTTCGGCTAGAATCCGCAGCACTCAAACCACGGGATACAAGCAAACATGGCAGGAAGCAGTCTACTGGTACTGATCGACGACATCGCCACGGTACTCGACGATGTGTCGCTGATGACCAAGGTCGCGGCGAAAAAGACCGCCGGCGTGCTCGGTGACGACCTGGCGCTCAATGCCCAGCAGGTTTCCGGGGTGCGCGCCGAGCGCGAGATCCCGGTGGTGTGGGCGGTGGCCAAGGGCTCGATGGTCAACAAGGCGATCCTGGTGCCGGCGGCGCTGCTGATCAGCGCGTTCATCCCGTGGGCGGTGACGCCGCTGCTGATGGTCGGTGGCGCCTACCTGTGCTTCGAGGGTTTCGAGAAGCTGGCGCACAAGTTCCTGCACAGCAAGGAAGAGGACGAGGCGCAGCACGAGGCGCGCAAAGAAGCCGTAGCCGATGCCAATGTCGACCTGGTGGCCTTCGAGAAGGACAAGATCAAGGGCGCGGTGCGGACCGACTTCATCCTCTCCGCCGAGATCATCGCCATCACCCTGGGTACCGTCGCCGATGCACCGTTGACCCAGCAGATCATCGTGCTGTCGGGCATCGCCATTGTCATGACCGTGGGTGTGTATGGCCTGGTGGGCGGCATCGTCAAGCTCGATGACCTCGGGCTGTGGATGAGCAAGAAGGCCTCCAGCGTCACCCGTGCCGTCGGCAACGGCATCCTGCGCGCGGCGCCATACCTGATGAAGAGCCTGTCGGTGATTGGTACCGCGGCCATGTTCCTGGTCGGTGGCGGCATCCTGGTGCACGGCATTGCGCCACTGCATCACGCCATCGAGGCCTTCGCCGAAGGCCGGGGCGGGGCGCTGACCGGCGCCTTGCTCAACGGCGTGGCCGGCGTGGTCGCCGGGGCCGTGGTGCTGGCGCTGGTCAGCGCTGCCGCGAAGCTATGGCGCGCGGTCAGGGGCTGACCGTGACGCGCTTCTCCTGCGGGCGCCAGCTCAGCAGGTTCTGGCTGAAGCCGTAGGCCGCACTCTGGTAGTAGGCAATGGCCCGGCGGATCAGCGGGTTGTCCACGCCCACCTTGGTCTCATGGCTGTTGCCCAGGGCATCCTGGTGAATCCGCAGGCCACCGCGTGGGCTGAGGATCGCCAGGTCCTTGCCGTCGTACAGGCCCAGGTGCTGGTAGTTGCCGATCAGTACCCGGGGTGGCAAGTCGTCGCCCTTGAGCAGGTCGCGGCCGAAGAAGGTCGAGGTGTAGCTCAGGTTGAGCAGGCCGAGCAGGGTCGGCGCCAGGTCGATCTGGCTGGCCAGGGTCGGGTTCTCGGCCGGTTCGATCATCTTCGGTGCATAGATCCACAGCGGAATCTGGTAGTTGGCGACCGGCAGGTCCTCTTTGCCGGCGCTGCCGGCTGTGTGGTCGGCGACGAAGATGAACAGGGTATTGTCGAACCAGGGCTTTTTCCGGGCCTGTTGCAGGAACTGGTCGATGGCGTAGTCGGTGTACTTCACCGCACCTTCGCGACCGTCACCGGAGGGGATGTCGATACGCCCCTCGGGGTAGGTGTAAGGGCGGTGGTTGGACGTGGTCATCAGCTGCAGGAAGAACGGCTTTTGCGTGGCGTGGTCGGCATCGGCCAGCTTGATCGCCTGGCGATAGAGGTCTTCGTCGGCCATGCCCCAGGCATTCTTGAAGCTGATTTCGCTTTCATCGATGCTGCTCTGGTCGACGATGCGATAGCCGTTGCCGCTGAAGAACGCGTTCATGTTGTCGAAGTAGCCGCGCCCGCCATAGACGTAGACCGCGTCGTAACCCACGGCCGCCAATTGCTGGCCGAGGCTGGCGTAGCCGCTTTCGCGGCCGATGCGCTTGACGATCGAGCGCCCGGGGGTGGGCGGAATCGACAGGGTGATGGCTTCCAGGCCACGGTCGGTGCGCGTGCCGGTGGCGTAGAAATTGTTGAAATACAGGCTCTGCTTGCGCAGCACGTCGAGGTTGGGCGTGAGGTTGCGCGGGTCGCCGTTGCTGCCCATGTACTTGGCGCTGAAGCTTTCGATGGTCACCAGGATGATGTTGGGCGTGCGCTGCGGGCCGCTGGCGCTGATGTGGCGGCGGATGTCCTGGGGCTCGCGCAGCTCGAAGCGGGCATTGGCGGCGGCCAGTTCATGGTGCATCTGCGCACCGACATCATCGGCGCCGAGGGTGGCGTAGAACTGGCTGTAGTCCAGTTCGTTGTTGCGAAAAGCGGCGAAGAACTGGTACGGGCCGTTGCTGGACAGCTCGCGCTGGTAGGCGTTGCCATCCGGGTTGCGCGGGAACTGCTGGTCGATGATCAGTACCGAGGCGCCGCACAGCACCGCCAGCACGGCAACGCCGGCCAGGCGCTGGCGCGCGTTGGCGGGCGCTGCGGACAGTGCGCGGAGCAGAGGCTTGCGCAGCAGCAGGCAGAGCACCATGGCAGCCACCGCAAGGCTGCCGAGCAGCGTTGGCAGGGGGTAGGACTCGCGGATGTTGTCCAGCACTTCCTTGGAATACACCAGGTAGTCGACGGCGATGAAGTTGAAGCGCACGCCGAACTCGTCCCAGAACAGCCATTCGGCCACGGCGACGAACAGCATCACGAACAGGCTGACGGCCAGCACGCCCTGCATCATCCAGCGGTGCGCCCGGGTGCGCCACAGCGACGCTGGGCAAAGGGCCAGGTAAACGCCCAGCGGCAGCGCGGCATAGATGAGGAAGCTGAGGTCGTACAGCGCGCCGGTGAAAAACACCGCGAAGTAGTTACCGCTGAACTCGTCTGCGTGAGCCAGCAACAAGACCAATCGGGTCAGCAGAAAAACGCCGAACCAGGTAGAACACAAAAGAATGAGGAAGCGCCAGGGGGCGGCGAGAGGTGCTCGCATGAATTTTGCCTATGTCCTTATGAGGTGCAGGAAGGCAAGCAGGCTAGCGGCTTGTTTGCAAAAGTTTTGTCAAAATTTCGCTATAGGATGATTGATACTTCGGCTTTATAGTTCAGAACTTTCTTTTTTAATGAAGGCGAGGGCTGAACATGTTTGGCAATGTGTTGACCTACGATGCCTATCACCTGGCGCTATACCTGCTCACCGCGCTGGCCTGGAGCGTTCTGGGCCTGTGGTTGCTGATGAGTGGCGTGGGCGTCGCGGCGTTGCTCAGGTGTTGCGCCATGTTTGGCGTGGCGCTGCTGATCAATGGATTCATGCTGATGCTGGATATTTGGCGGGTGCTCGATCATGCCCAGGTTGAGGCTGGTTTATTGGCGGTAGGTGTGGTTTTGCCAATAATGTTGATGTTGATTTACAAGACAAGTTTTTCAAAAGTAAGAAAAGGCTGACTTATATGTAGGTTTATTCCTACATGCTCTAACGAAACAGCGCCTCAATTAGAGGCGCTGTTTCGTTTCAGTCATCAGAAGTGCACTTTCACCAACAAGCTGGCGGTGTTCTGGTCGGTGGTGAAGGCGTCGCTGTCCTTGATGCCGTACTTGTTCTTCCAGTAGTCGTACTCGATACCGACGTACAGCTGCTTCTCACCCAGGTGCAGCGCTTTACCCAGGTCGTACTTGATCTGCGGGTTGAAGTGCAGGTTGGCCTGGTAGGTGCCGCGACGGTTCTCGTCGTTGTCCACCACCCAGTCCATGAAGCCGTCGATCAGCACGTCGGACGAACCCACAGGGATGGTGTAGGACCACACCGGGGTGATCTGCCAGACGTTGTCGCCCGGGCGGCTGCCGTCGGTGGTGCGTTGGTAGAAGTTCAGCTGGAAGTAGTCGAAGCCTGGGATGGCCAGGTCGAAGCCTGGGCCGATCAGGTAGGACTCGGTGTCACCCTCGCCGAACTCGTAGGTCATGGCCAGCAGCACGTCCTTGACCGGGCCGAACTCGATCTTCTGGTCGAAGATCTTGCCGAACGACAGGCGTGGGCTGAACTCGCCGTAGTAGGTGTTCGGGCCGTTATTGGCGTCCTTCTTGCCCTGGTAGAAGATCTTGTCGAGGAAGAAGAAGTTGTCGCCATACTTCCAGCCGTCGGCGTGCTCGAAGGTCACCGTCTGCTGGATTTCCGGGTTGACCTTGAAGTTCTTGCCCCACAGGTAGGTCAGGCTGTTGTTCTGCCACTGCAGCAGGTCACCGGCTTGGCTGGCGCCACAGGCCAGCAGGCCGCCGGCGAGGATCAGGCTATTGATGATGCGCATTGCGTGTGTCGCTCCCTTGATTGGATCTGTTGTCAGCGCTCGGGCGCCGTTTTTTGTCTTTTGAGTCAGCTTTTTTCGATTGGCCACAGCTGTTTGGCAAGAGCTGCGCCAACTTTTCCGGGTTGGCCACAACCATCCTGCTCGACGTCTTGCTGAACGGATGAACATGGTTCTTTCAGGCTGGCAACACGTTGACCAACCGCCCGAATTCATTGACTGAGCGGTCAGCAAACGTGGGCAGGATCCTTCCTGCCCCGATCGAGGGGGCGCGCAGATTACTGGCTTGCGCGCCGGTCCTCAAGTGCTCCGTCCTGGAGCACGGTGTTACAAAGTTGTGCGTTTGGTCAGGTTATCAGAAGTGGACCTTGATCAGGGCACTGGCGACGCTCTGATTGCTTTCCAGGTTGCCGCGGCTGTCGATGCCGTATTTGTCCTTCCAGTAGCTGTACTCGAAGCCCACGTAAAGCTGCTTGGCGCCCAGGTTCAGGGCCTTGCCCAGGTCGTATTTGACCTGTGGGTTGAAGTGCAGGTTGGAATGGTAGGTGCCACGGCGGGTCTGGTCGTTGTCGGTGACCCAGTCCATGTAGCCATCGATCAGGATGTCGGAGCGGCCCACGGGAATGGTGTAGGACCAGCCGGGGGTGATCTGCCAGACGTTGTCACCCGGGCGGCTGCCTTCGGTGTTGCGCAGGTAGAAGTTCAGGGTGAAGTAGTTGAAGCCGGGAATGTTCAGGTCGAAGCCGGGGCCGATCAGGTAGGCCTCGTTGTCGCCTTCGCCGCGTTCGTAGGTCATGGCCAGCAGCACGTCCTTGACCGGGCCGAAGCTCAGGTTGCGGTCGAGGATCTTGCCGAACGACAGGCGCGGGCTGAACTCGCCGTAATAGGTGGTCACGCCTTTGCTCGGGTCGGGCTTGCCGTTGTAGAAGATCTTGTCGACGAACAGGAAGGTGTCGCCGTACTTCCACTTGTTGGCGTGCTCGAAGGTGATGGTCTGCTGGATATCGGGGTTGACCTTGAAATCCTTGCCATACAGGTAGGTCAGGCTTTCTCCGTGCCACTGCAGCCATTCGCCGGCGTGGGAGGGGAGGGTGGCCAGCAGGCTGCTGCCCAGCAACAGCGAGGAAGTGATGCGCTTCATGTTGTGTTTCCCGGACTTATTGTTTTTGTTGGCGGTTTTTTCGGCGCGCAGGCGCCCCGGGCGGCCCATTCCGGCGGGCCGACGGTGATGCGGTTACTGCGGGTGGCAAGCGGGGCGGCAAAGGCTGCCGCCCCTGGTCCTCAATGCTGGTGGCAGGCGTCGTTGTGCGCGGCGCGTTCGGCGCCACCGAGGATGTTGAACAGCAGGTTCAGCACCAGGGCGCTGAGGGTGGCCATGGCAATGCCACTGTGGGTGATGGGTTCCATCCACTGCGGCATCTGCGCGAAGAACTCCGGGCGCACCACTGGGATCAGGCCCAGGCCGACGCTGACCGCAACCAGCAGCTGGTTGCGACGGTCGGAGATGTCCGCTTCCTGGAGGATCTTGATCCCGGTGGCGGTGACCATGCCGAACATGGCGATGGACGCGCCGCCCAGTACTGCAGGCGGGATCGAGGCGATCAGGAAGGCCGCCTTGGGCAGCAGGCTGAGCAGGATCAGCAAGCCGCCGGCCATCACCGTGACGTAGCGGCAACGCACCCCGGTCATCTGCACCAGGCCGATGTTCTGGGCGAACGAGGAGTGGGTGAAGGTGTTGAAGAACCCGGCGATGAACGATGCCCCGGCGTCGCACAGCAGGCCGCGACGCAGCATCCCTGGGGTAACTTCACGGTCGGTGACCTTGCCCAGGGCGAGGAACATGCCGGTGGACTCGACGAAGATGATCACCACCACCAGGCACATCGACAGGATCGGCGCCAGGCTGAAGGTCGGCATGCCGAAGTGCAGGGGGGTGACCACCTGCAGCCAGGGCGCCTCGTTCAGGCCGGACAGGTCGACCATGCCGATGGAACCGGCGAGGATGTAGCCCAGGCCCATGCCCACCAGCACCGAAACGTTGACCCAGAAACCGCGCATGAAGCGGTTGATCAGCAGGATCACCGCCAGCACCAGGCCGGCGACCATCAGGTAGATCGGCGAGCCGAAGGTCTCGGCCTCATGGCCACCACCGGCCCAGTTGACCGCCACCGGGAACAGCGACAGGCCGATGGAGGTGATGACCGTGCCGGTCACCAGGGGGGGGAAGAAACGCACGACCTTGGACATGAACGGCGCGATCAGCATGCCGAAGAACCCGGCGGCGATGGTCGCGCCGAAGATCCCCTGCAAACCGACGCCGGGCATGCCGGCCATGGCCACCATGCTGCCGACGGCGGCGAAGCTGGCGCCCATCATGACCGGCATGCGGATGCCGACCGGGCCGATACCGAAGGATTGGATGATGGTGGCAACGCCGGCGACCAGCAGGTCGGCGTTGATCAGAAAGGCGACTTCCTCGCGGGACAGGCCGGCGGCCTGGCCGATGATCAGCGGCACGGCAATGGCGCCACCGTACATCAGCAGAACGTGTTGCAAACCCACCAGGATCAGCTGGAACAGGGGCAGGGGCTGTCGTGGCGGCGCAACAGGAATGTACGCCTTGGGTGACTCGGACATGCAGCACCTCGAGTTTTGTTTTTATTCTCGGATCCAAGCCAAAAGCTCCAAGCGGCAAGCTTCAAGTAGAAGCTTGTGGTTCCCGCTCGAAGCCTGAGGCTCGATGCTTGCTTGTTATCTAGCTACTTACCGCTTGTAGCTTGCAGCTGCTTTCAGTTGACCTGGGCGCCTTTGGCGATCCAGTCGCCGACCAGCTTGCGTTCTTCAACGGTCATCTGGGTGATGTTGCCCAGCGGCATGATCTGGCTGGCGACGGCCTGCGCCTGGATGCGCGCGGCCTGGGCCTGGATCTGCTGCGGGGTGTCGAACATCACGCCGGCAGGGGCGGCGCTGAACAGTGGGCTGGTCGGCTTGGACGAGTGGCACACGGTGCAGCGTTCCTGGATGACGTTGTGGATCTTGTCGAAACCGCCGGTGGCTGCCTGGGCGGTGGCCTGGGCAGGTGCTGCGGCTGGTGCTTCGGCAGGCTTGGCAGCTTCCTCGGCGCGCAGCTCGGCGGCGGTCTTGCCACCCACGGCCGTGGCCGGCAGCGGCTGGTACTCGACCTTGGCGGCGGCCTGCTCAGGGGCGGTCGGCAGCGGCTTGGGGCCGGTCACGTAGGCCAGGCAGATCATCGCCAGGGCGCCGACAGGCAGGGTCCAGGCGTACTTGTTGCTGTCGTGGCGGGTGTTGAAGTAGTGACGGATCAATACCGCGGCCACCGCGATCCCGGCCAGGATCAGCCAGTTGTACTGGCTGCCGTAGGTGCTCGGGAAGTGGTTGCTGATCATGATGAACAGCACCGGCAGGGTGAAGTAGTTGTTGTGGCGCGAGCGCAGCAGGCCCTTGGCCGGCAGTACCGGGTCGGGGGTCTGGTTGTTCTCGATGGCCGCCACCAGCTGGCGCTGGGCCGGCATGATGATGCGGAACACGTTACCGACCATGATGGTGCCGATGATCGCGCCGGTGTGCAGGTAAGCGCCGCGGCCGCTGAACACAAGGCTGAAGCCCCAGCATGCGGCAATGATCAGCACGAACAGCACGCCACCCAGCAGGGCCGGTTTCTTGCCCAGGGGCGAGTCGCAGAGGAAGTCGTAGACGAACCAGCCGGCGATCAGCGAACCGATACCGATGGCCACGCCTTCGGCACCGCTCAGGGTGCTGCCGGGGGCCAGCAGGTACAGGGCCGGGTTCCAGTAGAACACCACGCACAGCAAGGCGATCCCGGACATCCAGGTGAAGTAGGCTTCCCATTTGAACCAGTGCAGGTTCTCGGGCATTTTCGGTGGCGCGAGCTTGTATTTTTCCAGGTGGTAGATACCGCCACCGTGGATGGCCCAAAGGTCACCCGACAACCCATCGCGCGGGTTGCTTCGGTTCAGGTGGTTCTCCAGCCAGACGAAGTAGAACGATGCACCGATCCAGGCGACGCCGGTGATCATGTGAACCCAGCGAATGCTCAGGTTCAGCCATTCGTGAAGGTGTGCTTCCACAGTAGTTACCTCTCGCCGGTCACCACATAGATGACCGACCCTTTCTTATTGGTGGGGATTGAGGATCAGCATCTGTTCCTCGGGGAAGTAATGCTCATCGCAGTTGTTGCCAGAACCACTGCGATCAACCACCAGGAAATCATCCCGCTTTTCGATCGTAAGCACCGGGTGGTGCCAAACGCCGCGATGGTAATTGATGCCCTGCCTGCCGTTACTGCGGAAGGCGCGGACCAAGCCTGATACAGGTGCATCGCCAACTGGCGCGACCACGATCAGAAAGGGGTTGCCGAGCAGCGGGATGAAAGCCTGGCTGCCCAGCGGATGGCGTTCCAGCATGCGCACGGTCAGCGGCATTTCCAGCGCGTCGGCGCGGAAGATGCTGATGATCGCCTTGTCCTCAGGCTCGGCGGTCTCGACCGTGGCGAGCTTGTGGAAGCGCATGGTCGAGCCGTTGTTGATCATGAAGTGGTCGCTGCCATCGGTTTCGATCACATCACCGAACGGGGCAAAGGCTTCTTTGGTCAGGGGCTCGATCATCAGGGTGCGCATGCGGTTATCTCTTCTATGTTCGTTGTTCTTGATTTGGGTGGACTGGTAGCTCTTGCCAGGCCCTGGGTACGGACGCGTCACGCACTCGGGCCAGGCCTTCGCACAGTCCTTAAAGCTGCAGCAGGCGGAACAGGGCGATCAGGTTGATCTGCGCCAGGGCTTCCTTGAACTCGGCATCCTTGTCGTTGTGGATGCGCTTTTCGAAGGAGGCGAGGATCTGGTGCCGGTTGCTGCCCTTGACCGCCATGATGAACGGGAACTGGAACTTGGCTTTGTAGGCGTCGTTCAGTTCGGTGAAGCGGGCGAACTCTTCGGCGGTGCACTGGTGGATACCGGCGCCGGCCTGTTCGTTGGTGCTCGATTCGGTCAGCTCGCCCTGCACGGCGGCTTTGCCGGCCAGGTCCGGGTGAGCGTTGATCAGGGCCAACTGGTCGCTGTGGTTGGCGCTGAGCAGGATGTCGCTCATGCGCTGATGCAGCGCTTCGATCTCGTCCAGTTCAGCCAGTTGGCCGAGATCGTAGGCCTTTTCGGCGACCCACGGCGAGTGCTCGTAGATGTCGGCGAAGGCTTCGACGAAGGCGGCGCGGCCCAGGCTGGAAGGTTTGAGGGTCTTGAAGGCGGTCATCAGGCGTTCTCTTTCTTGTACGGGTGGGTGGCGTGCCAGTGGCGGGCGATGTCCGCGCGCCGGGCGAACCAGACCTGCTCATGGCTCTTGGCGTAATCGACGAAGCGCTTGAGCGCGGCGAGGCGCGCCGGGCGGCCGACCAGGCGGCAGTGCAGGCCGATGGAGAGCATTTTCGGGGCTTCGGCGCCTTCGGCGTACAGCACGTCAAAGGCGTCCTTGAGGTACTGGAAGAACTGCTCGCCGCAGTTGAAACCCTGTACCTGGGTGAAGCGCATGTCGTTGGTGTCCAGGGTGTAGGGGATCACCAGGTGCGGCTTGCCGGTCGGGTTGTTCGGTTCCCAGTAGGGCAGGTCGTCGTCGTAGGTGTCGCTGTCGTAGAGGAAACCGCCTTCCTCCATCACCAGGCGGCGGGTGTTCGGGCCGGTGCGGCCGGTGTACCAGCCCACCGGGCGCTCGCCGGTCAGTTCGGTGAGGATGCGGATGGCTTCGAGCATGTGCTCGCGCTCTTGCGCTTCTTCCATGTTCTGGTAGTCGATCCAGCGGTAGCCGTGGCTGCAGATCTCGTGGCCGGCCTCGGCCATGGCGCGGATCACGTCGGGGTGGCGCTGGGCGGCCATGGCCACGGCGAAGATGGTCAGCGGCACGCCGCTGTCCTTGAACAGCTTGAGCAGGCGCCATACACCGGCGCGGCTGCCGTATTCGTAGAGCGATTCCATGCTCATGTTGCGCTGGCCCTGCAACGGCTGGGCGGCCACCATTTCAGACAGGAAGGCCTCGGACTCTTTGTCGCCGTGCAGGATGTTGCGCTCGCCACCTTCTTCGTAATTGAGCACGAAGGACAGTGCAATGCGGGCATTCCCCGGCCATTGCGGATGAGGTGGGTTGTTGCCGTAACCGATCAGGTCGCGAGGGTAGTCAGCGCTCACTGCAGTCTTCCTTCTTGTACGTTAGTGCGGTTGGTGGGCGGGCCGCGTCGGGATGTCGCACCACCGGATGGGCTGATTGTATACAACTTCTTAAATACTTTGTAAGCCTGTTTTTCCGCATTTCTTCCCATTTGTCGCCCTGAAGCAGCTTGCAAGAAACCTGCCTAATTGGTCAGCTAATAGCGGTGACGCCTGCTTGTTGCCTGTCTTTGCGATTGGTGGCCTGTTTTCAGGGGTGAGCGGGTCGGTAGGAAGAAGGGTTCAAAAAATTGTGTACAATTTTTTGAGAAACTGTCTTAATGGCCTCATTCCCGCACACCGCTGGCCCCCGTGCCCGGTGCATGCCGTGTATTTTTTGCCCACGCATACGACAAGAGGCGACAAGCAAATGGGACGTTTGACCACACACGTACTGGACGCCGCGCATGGCTGCCCGGGCAGCTCGATCAAGGTTGAGCTGTACCGTGTCGAAGGCCAGCAGCTGGAGTTGATCAACACCGTGCTGACCAACAGCGATGGCCGCGTCGACGCACCGCTGTTGCAGGGTGACGACTACCGCACCGGCGTTTACCAGCTGCAGTTCAGCGCTGGCGATTATTACCGCGCTCGCGGCGTGCAACTGCCGGCCGCGGCGTTCCTTGACGTTGTCGTGCTGCGCTTTGGCATCGATGAGCAGCAAGAGCACTACCATGTGCCGCTGCTGATCTCGCCGTACAGCTACTCGACCTATCGTGGAAGCTAGTTGGTCGCTAGAAGAATCTTCGTAGGTCCTTGCCCGCTCTCACACTGGCGGGCTTTTTTTTGCCCGTCAGTAGGAGCGGCGCAATGCCTGTGGGAGCGGGTTTACCGGAGTGCCGGACCACCGCGAAGCAGGCGGCGCGATGGATGGCACCGGCTCTGCCGGTGTTCGCGGGTAAATCGCAGCGGCGAACCGCCGCTCCCACAGGATGCGCGCCGCTTTGACGCCAAGCGTTGTAACTGTAGGGGCGCAGCCTGTGATGAGTTAAACGCAGGCAGATACGACAAAGGGGCGCCATGCGCCCCTTTGTCGTTTGCTTGTGTAACCCGTTCAGGCCGGCATCAGGGCGCGATGCCCGCCGTGCCGTTGACCAGCTTCGGTTGCCGGTAGAGGTCCAGCAATACCTGGTCCAGCACCTGCGAGGCGCCCCAGGGTTTGGGGTCGTTGAGGATGGCAGCGACCGCCCAGGTGTTGCCATTGCTGTCGCGGCTGAAGCCAGCGATCGCGCGGACGGTGTTGAGGGTGCCGGTCTTGATATGGGCCTCACCGCTCATGGCCGTGCGCTTGAGGCGCTTGCGCATGGTGCCATCCATGCCCACCAGAGGCATGGAACTGATGAATTCGGCGGCGTACGGGCTGTTCCAGGCAGCCTGCAGCAGCGCGGCCATCTCGCGGGTGCTGACCCGTTCCGCGCGGGACAGGCCCGAGCCGTTCTCCATCACCAGGTGCGGCGCGGTGATGCCTTTCTTCGCCAGCCACTGACGCACCACGCGCTGGGCGGCACGGGCATCGTCGCCATCGGCATCGGTGCGGAACTGCGCGCCGAGGCTGAGGAACAACTGCTGGGCCATGGTGTTGTTGCTGTACTTGTTGATGTCGCGGATCACTTCGACCAGGTCCGGCGAGAAGGCCCGGGCCAGCAGGCGGGCGCTCTTGGGCACGTTCTCGATGCGGTCGGCGCCCTGGATGCTGCCGCCCAGCTCGTTCCAGATGGCGCGCACGGCCCCGGCGGCATAGGTCGGGTGGTCCAGCAGCGACAGGTAAGTCTGCGAGTTGCAGCCTTCGGCCAGTTGGCCGCTGACCGTCACGCTGACACCGTCGGCCTGGGTCACCGGGTTGTAGCGCACTTCGCCGGTGCACTGCTTGCCCGCCACGGCCTTGACCTGGTTGTCGATGCGGATGCTGGCGATCGGCGGTTCGACCGCCACCGTGACCTTGCCACCGTCGTTGCGGGCGACGAAGCGCAGCGCCTTGAGGTTGACCAGCAGCGAATCGGGCTTGACCAGGAACGGCTTGTTGTCGTCGCCGCCGTCGTCATTGAACTGTGGCAGGTTGGGCTGTACGAAATGGCTGCGGTCCAGGACCAGGTCACCAGTCACGGTGCGCACGCCGTTGGCGCGCAGGTCGCGCATCAGCAGCCAGAGCTTTTCCATGTTCAGCTTGGGGTCACCGCCGCCCTTGAGGTAGAGGTTGCCGTTGAGCACCCCGTTGCTCAGGGTGCCGTCGGTGTAGAACTCGGTCTTCCACTGGAAGGTGGGGCCCAGCAGCTCGAGTGCGGCGTAGGTGGTGACCAGTTTCATGGTCGAGGCCGGGTTCACCGAGACGTCGGCGTTGAACACGGTCGCGGTGCCGGGGCCGTTGAGCGGCAGCATCACCAGGGACAGGGCGGAGTCTTGCAGCTTGTTGGTCTTGAGGGCCTGCTGCACCTTGGCTGGCAAGCTGGTGTTGACGGCGGCGGCCTGGCTGGGCAGGGCGAGTGGCAGGAGCAGGCCGGCGAGCAATAGGGGGCGGAGCGTCTTGATCATGGATAGATGAACCCTGCAGGCGAGGGAAAAAGACCATGGGGCTGTAAGAATGATGGCCCCAGCATGTAAACAAGTGCGCATTATGCCCCAAGCGCACGCTGTATGCGCCCCGTTCGACACAAATGCGCCGCAGCCCGCCGGAAACTGGTAAAGTGCCGCGCGTTAATACTTGAGAGGATTGTTTCATGGCTACCAACCGTTCCCGTCGCCTGCGCAAAAAACTGTGCGTGGATGAATTCCAGGAGCTGGGTTTCGAACTGAACCTGGGCTTCAAGGAAGACCTGTCCGATGAAGCCATCGATGCCTTCCTCGACGCCTTCCTGACCGAAGCCATGGACGCCAACGGCCTGGACTATGTCGGCGGCGATGACTTCGGCCTGGTCTGCAAGGCCACCCGTGGCTCGGTGGAAGAAGCGCAGCGCGCTGCTGTCGAAGCCTGGCTCAAAGGCCGCAGCGAACTGACCAATATCGAAGTCAGCCCGCTGCTGGACGCCTGGTACCCGGAAAAGCCGATCAACTCGGCTTCCTGATCCGTGGCGGCGGTGCCCGAGCGGGCGCCGCCTCACCTTGGCTCGGCCTGGCGCTCCAATTGCCGGGCCAGGGCTTTCTCCACACGGCGCATGTGCCGTGCCAGTGCCTGACGGTACAGCTTCATCTCAGCCAGGGGCAACCCGGGCTCCCCCAGTAGTTCACACGCCTGAATCAACGACCTGGCATCCAGCATTCGCGCCGCGCTGAGGATCTTGTGTGCCTGCGCGGCTAGCGCATCGGCGTCCTGCTGCGGGTCGATGGCCATCAGGATGCCCAGGTCCTGCTGCAGGCTCAGGTGCAAGGTGCTGAGGATGCGGTCGCGGTCACTGGCGCTGTCGCCGACAATGGCGCTCAGGCCCTGCAGGTGGAAGCGATGACCGCAATCGTCGCAGCCCTCCTTGCACGGCCTGGTGTTGCGGGCAATGGCCGCCAGCCGCTGGCCGAGCACCTGCAAGCCGATGGGCTTGAGCAGGCAGTCGTCCATCCCCGCATCCAGGCACTGCTGGCGCACTTCGGGTTGGGCGTTGGCGGTATAGCCGACCAGGGTGCAGCGTGGCCTGCCGTGCAGGCGTTCCTCCGCGCGCACGGTCCTGGCCAGCTCGTAGCCGTTCATGTGTGGCATGTTGCAGTCGACGATAAGTACGTCGAAACAGCCTTCGCGCCATTTGCGCAATCCTTCGCGACCATCGCGGGCGCTGTCCTGGCGCAAGCCCAGGTAGTTCAGCTGTTGTGCTATCAGCAACAGGTTGGCCGGGTGGTCGTCGATCACCAGGATCCTCAGCCGTGCATCCGGGCGTTCGATGTCGCTTGCGTCCTGAGGCCTCGACTCGACCGGGGCAACGCACTGCAAGGGCATGCGCAGCCTTACCCGCGTACCTACGCCATGCAGGCTCTGCAGGCTCAGTTCGCCGCCCATCATCGCGCACAGGCTCCGGCTTATCACCAGCCCGAGGCCGGTGCCGGCCCGAGCGCCGTCGCTGTAGGGGTTGGCCTGTACGAAGGGGGTGAAGAGTTGCTCGAGTTCCTGCTCGCGGATGCCGATGCCGGTGTCGCGGACTTCCATGTCGAGGGTCTGGGTCAGTGGCTCGCCACTGCTGCACAGTTTGACGTTGATGCTCACCTGGCCCTGTTCGGTGAACTTGATCGCATTGCTCACCAGGTTCGACAGCACCTGTTTGAACCGCAGCGGGTCGAGCAGCGCATGGCAGCGCGCCTCGGCAGCGATCACCACTTCGAGCGCCAGGCCCTTGTGTCGGGCCAGTCCGTCGAATACACGTCCGACGGACTCGACCAACGCTGCCAGGTCCACCGGCTCCGGGGCCAGGGACAAATGGCCCGACTCGATCCGGGCGATGTCGAGGATATCGCCGATCAACCCCAGCAGGTCCCTGGCCGAGTGATGGGCAATCTCCAGGGCAGGGCGGTCCAGTTGGCCCTTTTCGGCGCGCCGTGAGGCGAGTTCGAGCATGCCGATCAAGGCGTTCATGGGGGTGCGGATTTCGTGGCTGATGGTGGCGAGGAATGTGCTTTTGGCGCGGTTGGCGTCATCGGCCTGTTGCTTGGCCAGGCGCAGGTCCTGGACCAGGTTGCGGCGTTCGCTGATATCGATCCAGCCACCGATGATGCCCTGCATTTCCCCCAGCGAATCGCGGTAGGGGAGGATCCAGTGGTAGATGGTCAGATCCTTGTCCCTCAGCCGCAGAGGGCGATCGAGAATCAAGGGTTTGCCTTGTTCCATCACGCGTCGGTAATCGTCCTGGATCTGCCGGGTGTAGTCGCAGTCGCTGAAGCGGGTGTCCTGCAGGCGCTTGCCGATGACCTGCTCAAGGCTGGCGCCGACCGCTTGCAGGTAGCTGTCGTTGCAACTTTGCAGGCGCCCTTCGCGGTCACGCACGTACATGGGGTGTGGCGTGCCATTGAGCAAGGCGCCCATGAACTCCAGCTGGTCGTTGAGCGCCCGCTCGGCGTGTTGACGCTGTTTGATCTGGCGGCGCAGCCGGGCATTCCACACCAGTGCCAGCACCAGCAGCACAGCGATGACCGCGACCACCTGCAGGATCACCCTGCGATAATTGCGCCAATAGGCGTCGTCGGCCGCGCCGTGATCCCGCCAGCGACTATTGATCACCCCCAGTTCCTCCGGAGAGATGCTCAGCAGCGCCTTGTCGAGGATCGAAGACAGTTCGCTGGCCTGGGGCAGGGTGGCCAGCGAGAAGGCCGCAGGCTCGGTGCCGACGGTGGTGCGGATCACCAGGTCGTTGTTGCTGGCCAGCATATGGTTGGCGTCGATCAGTGTGGCGATGGCGGCATCCACGGCGCCACTGCCCAGCAGGGCCAGGGAGTAGTAGGTGCTGTCGGTGGCTACCTGGTGAATCAATGGGTGTTTGGCATTGAGCAGGGCGGCCACGCTGCTGTCACGGGGTACCGCGACCCGCTTGCCCTTGAGCTGCTTCAGATTGACCGGCTGGTGATTGCCGTCGCGGCTGACCAGCACATAGGCGCTTTCCAGGTAGGGCCTGCTCAGTTGCAGCGGGTTGCCTGGGCGGGTGTCGGTGGAGAGGGTGGCGATGATGTCGGTGCGGCCGGACTCAAGCTGATCGATCATGTCGCCATCGCCACTGGCGCGACCAATGTCGAAGCGCAAGCCGGTGCGCAGGCGGATGAGTTCGAGCAGGTCGGCGACGATGCCGCGTAGCCGGCCGTTGCCGTCGAGGAAGGTCAGCGGCGCGGCGGTGTCGTTGACCACGACCCGCATCACCGGGTGATCGCGCAGCCAGCTCTCTTCCCGTGGCGACAGCTGCAGCTTGCGATCGGTCAACAGGCTGCCGCTGCTGGCACTCCAGCGCTTGAAGATATCGTTGCGGGTGGCGCTCGATTGGGCGTCGAGGGCGGCGTTGACCAGGGCCAGCAGCATCGGGTCGTCGTCACGCATGGCAAAACTGAAGCCCACGGCCTCATGCTTGCCAAAGTTGGCCATGCGCAGACGCGGCAGGTGCCCCTGGCTGATCAGGTAGTGCGTGGAGACCGTGTCGCCGATGAACACGTCGGCCTGCTCGAAGGCCACGGCATTGAGCGCCTGGGTGGAGGACTCGAAGGTCAGCAGCTCGGCCTTGGGGTAGTTGGCTCGGATCTCTTCGGGCGGCAGGTAGTGATAGAGCATGCTCAGGCGCATGCCGTCCAGGCCGGTGTCCAGGGCGCGGGTTTCGTCCTCCCGGGTTACCAGCACAGGTTGGTCGATGGCGTAGGGGCGCGAAAGCGCCAGCCCCTGGGTAGTGACTTCATAGCCGTTGGCGCTACCGAGCAGATCAATCCGCCCGCTCTTGAGCGCCGCGACTGCCGCTGGCCGGCTGGGAAAGCGTTGCACCCGCACCGGCAGGCCCAGGGCATTGCCGATCAGGCCTGCGTAGTCGGCGGTCAAGCCTTGGTACTCGCGCCCTCCGCTGGCAATGTCGAACGGCGGATAGTCAGGTGCGGAAGTGCCGAGTACCAGTTCATGGCGGGTGGCTAACCAGTTGCGTTGCTCCAGGGTGAGGGCTGGGTGGATCGACGCCGGTGCCGAGCGGCTGAGCAGGGCGTAGTTCCTGCCTTCGTCGATGGTCGCGCAGGCAGTCGGCATGGGGGCGCCCAGGCTCAGGCAAAACAGCGATAGACCGAGGTACTTCCACATCACGACCTCAGACCAACGCGTTGCGTTTGGCGACGTCGATCAGCTCCACCAGGGTGCTGGCCTGCAACTTGTGCATAAGGCGTTTCTTGTAGGTGCTGACCGTCTTGTTGCTGAGAAACATGCCCTTGGCGATTTCCTTGTTGCTACGGCCCTGAGCGAAGAGTTGCAGCACCATCAGTTCGCGGTCATTGACCTGGCGGAACAACTCCAGTTCCTTATTGCAGTTTTTTTGCGCAGCGTTGAGTGCCTGGCTGGGGAAGTAGTTGTAGCCGGACAGTACCGCCTTGATGGCGCTGAGCAATTCGCCCAGGTCTTCTTGCTTGCAGACGTAGCCCGCAGCGCCAGAGTGCATGCAGCGAATCGCGAACAGCGCGGGAGATTGTGCGGTCAGTACCAGGACCTTGAGCGGCATGGCCATGGACTGGAAGCGAGACAGCATCTCAAGGCCGTCGAGCTTGGGGATGCTGATGTCGAGGATGACCAGGTCGGGGCGGTATTCGCGAATCATCTGCATGGCATCGACACCATTGTCAGATTCGCCCAGGACGTTGTAGCCCTGGTTCTCCAGCAGCATCCGAATAGCCAGGCGGATAACGGGATGATCGTCGACGATAAATACTGTTTGCATATTCAACATTCCATGCGGCGAGGCGAAAGCAGTCGGCACATTAGCTCAGTTGAATGGTGGCGGGCAGGGATGCTCAGGTTAATTTATGTATATAGGAAATTCCTTACGGCGAGAGCGTGTGTGTGCTACGAAGAATGTGGATTTTTAGACGGTTTGATTGATTTGGAAGGTTTAATTGGTTGTCCCGGGAGTTAATGTTTAATGTTTTTAGTGTTTGTGGGAAGAGTCTTACAAGTTTGGCGGTGAAGGTAGTAAGTGCACTACCGTCACCGCCCTGGCTCAAGTTGGACTGGTGCGCCCGGTCATCTCGCAGGCCATTTCACTGGCATAGCTGTCGGTCATGCCGGCGATGAAATCGATCATGCGCAGGAAGGCGCCATGCAGCGAGCCATGGGGGTTGGGCGCGTTATTGCCGATCAGGTCCAGCACGCGGCGGCTCTTGAACGACGGCGTGCGCCCGCCATGTTGTTCCAGCGCCGCGCCGCAGAAGGTGTTGAGGAGGATTTCCAGGGTGGTGTAGGCGCCTATTTCATGCAGGGTCTTGCGCTTGTCCTGGAAGATTTTCTTGCGTGCCATGTCCTTGGCCTGCAGCACACAGCGCTGGGCCGGGCCGTGCATGTGCTCGACCAGGTCGCCGGGCAGGCGGCCGGCGAGCAGGGCGCTTTGCTGTTCGACGAAGGCTTGAGCGGCGGCGTTGGTCAAGTGCTCGATGGCTTTGCCGCGCAGGATTGCCAGCTTGCGCCGACGAGATTCGTTGGGGCCGAGCTGGCGGTAGGTTTCCGGCAGGTCATCACCGACCAGGTCGAGCAGCAGCGCTTCGACTTCGGCGTACTGCAGCAGGTCCATCTCCAGGCCGTCTTCGAGGTCGATCAGGGCGTAGCAGATATCGTCGGCGGCCTCCATCAGGTAGACCAGCGGGTGCCGGGCCCAGCGTTGGTGTTCGAGCTGCGGCAGGCCCAGCTTGCCGGCGATCTGCTCGAGCAGGGGCAGCTCGCTCTGGTAGCAACCGAACTTGTGCTTCTTGTAGCCCTGGGCGTCGGCATGGCGCGAAGTCCAGGGGTACTTGAGGTAGGTGCCCAGCGTCGCGTAGGTCAGGCGCGTGCCACCATCGAACTGGTGGTATTCGAGCTGGGTCAGCACGCGAAAGCCTTGCGCATTGCCCTCGAAGTTGAGGAAGTCGGCGCGTTGGTCGTCGCTCATGTCGTCCAGCCAGCCACGCCCGGCGGCCTGCTGGAACCAGTGGCGGATGGCGTCTTCGCCGGAGTGGCCGAAGGGAGGGTTGCCGATGTCGTGGGCCAGGCAGGCCGACTGCACGATCATCCCCAGGTCGCTGGGCTCGCACCAGTCGGGCAGGGCGCCGCGCAGGGTTTCGCCAACGCGCATGCCCAGCGAGCGGCCAACGCAGCTGACTTCCAGCGAATGGGTGAGGCGGGTGTGGATATGATCGTTGCTGGTGACCGGATGTACCTGGGTCTTGCGCCCCAGGCGGCGGAAGGCGCCGGAAAAGATGATGCGGTCGTGGTCCTTGTGGAAGGGGCTGCGGCCGAGCTCTTCAGGGCTGTAGAGGGCTTTGCCCAGTCGTTCGCGGGTCAGCAGGGTGTGCCAGTCCAAGGCTCGATCTCCGGTCGTTGAATCGGCATAGCTTCCTGCGTCTGGCGCGCCCTGGCAAGGGCGCGCACGACGTTCAGGGGCGGCGACCGCTGCCCAGGAACAGGCGGATTAGCGGTGCCAGGCTGGTGCCCAGCTGCAGCAGGCGGCTGATGTTGCCGCTGCGCACGCCTTTGCCAGTGAGAAAACCCAGCGCGACGATAGCGCCCAGGCCCCACAGCGAGCCGTGCTTGACCCCCAGGCCCTCGCCGAACGAGCTGCCCATGCCGCGCAGGCGGCGAGCCGGTTCGAGCATCTGGGTGGTTTCGTGGCTGATCTGCTGGCGGTGCATCTCCATGCGCAGGCGCAGCAACGCCTTGCGCAGTTCGCGTGGATTACGCGTGTCGGGCATTTCGGGCAGGTTCATGGCAGCAGGCGCTCCCGGTCCTTGGCCAGCTCTTCGAGCGTGGCACTGAATGGCGAGGACTCATCGAACACCGCCGCTTTCAGGCGCAGGCCGCAGTACAGCGCGGCGATGCCGTAGAACAGGCACAGGCCGATGATCCCGGCCAGCCGGTAGCTGTCCCACAGCAGCACCAGTACCAGCCCGGACAGGGCGGTTAGCAGCAGCAGGGCGAACACCAGCGCCAGGCCGGCGAACAGCAGCAGGCGCAGGGTGCGCCCCTTCTGCTCCTGCAACTCGATGCCGAACAGCTCGATGTGGCTGTGCAGCAGGCCCAGCATCGCCGCGCCCAGGCGCCTGCCGGACGCGCCGGCGCCGATGGCGTCGTTGTCCATGGCGGCTCCTCAGCGCTTGGCCAGCAGGCCGATCAGCAGGCCGACGCCGGCAGCGATACCGATGGCCTGCCAAGGGTTCTCCTGCACGTATTGCTCGGCGCTGCCCACGGCCGCCTGGCCGCGCTGGCGTACCGAGTCCTGGGTGAGCTGCAGGGTTTCGCGGGCCTGAGCCAGGCGCTCGTGGATCTGTTCGCGCAGCTCGTCGGCCTGGTCGCCGGCCAGGTTGGCGGTGTCGGCGAGCAGTTTCTCGGTGTCGCGGACCAAGGCCTGGAAGTCAGCCATCAGTATGTCTTGAGCAGTCTTTGCCGATTTGCTGGCCATATGGGCCTCTCCCTGTGGATGTGTGTGGCTATTTCGAGTGATGGCGGGCGCGGAAGGTTCAGCACGATGTGCTGGTACAGCGCTTGCTTATGTTCGAGGCGCGCTCGCAAGCGTGCGCGCCGAAACCGTGCAGCCGCCCCGCGGATGACGCTAAACCTTAACCCAATCCACGACAAACCCAAGAAAAAACCACGCAGGCGTTCACCCGCTCACAGAAGCGGGGCAGGCGCCTGGCACCGATTCGGTGCAGGGATGCCGGTTCTTGAACTGTCCTGGTGCCTTTTTGCAGGCCTGCCTCTTCATGGAAAACATGCACAGCGCGATGGACTCCCTGGTCCATGGCTCCAACACCCTGTTCATCCTCATGGGCGCCATCCTGGTGCTGGCCATGCACGCCGGCTTCGCCTTTCTCGAAGTCGGCACCGTGCGCCACAAGAACCAGGTCAATGCCCTGTCGAAAATCCTCAGCGACTTCGCCATCTCGGCGCTGGCGTACTTCTTCATCGGTTACTGGATCGCTTACGGCGTGACCTTTTTCCAGCCTGCGGCAGTGCTGGCCAACGATCATGGCTATGCGCTGGTCAAGTGCTTCTTCCTGCTGACATTCGCCGCTGCAATCCCGGCGATCATCTCCGGCGGCATCGCCGAGCGGGCGCGGTTCGTCCCGCAACTGTGCGCCACGGCGCTGATCGTGGCGTTCATATACCCCTTCTTCGAGGGTGTGGTGTGGAATGGCAACTTCGGCTGGCAGGCCTGGCTGCAGGCCCGCTTCGGTGCACCCTTCCATGACTTTGCCGGCTCCGTGGTGGTGCACGCCATGGGCGGCTGGCTGGCGCTGGCGGCGGTGATCCTGCTGGGGGCACGCCGTGGCCGTTATCGCGATGGCCGGCTGGTGGCGTTCGCGCCGTCGAGCATTCCGTTCCTGGCGCTGGGCTCGTGGATCCTGATCATCGGCTGGTTCGGCTTCAACGTGATGAGCGCACAGACCCTGCAAGGGGTGAGCGGCCTGGTGGCGATCAACTCGCTGATGGCCATGGTCGGCGGCACCGTGTCGGCGCTGGTGGCCGGGCGCAACGACCCCGGCTTCCTGCATAACGGCCCGCTGGCCGGGTTGGTGGCGGTCTGTGCCGGTTCCGACCTGATGCACCCGATCGGTGCGCTGGCCGCCGGCCTCATCGCCGGCGGCCTGTTCGTCTGGTGCTTCACCGCGGCGCAGAACCGCTGGAAGATCGACGATGTGCTCGGTGTCTGGCCGCTGCACGGTGTGTGTGGGGTGTGGGGCGGCATCGCTTGTGGTGTGTTCGGCCAGGCGGCGCTGGGTGGCCTGGGGGGCGTAAGCCTGGTCAGCCAGTTGCTTGGCAGCTTGGCCGGTGTGCTGGTGGCGCTGGCCGGCGGTTTTGTCGTGTACGGCCTGATCAAGGCGGTGCACGGCCTGCGCCTGAGCCACGAACAGGAGTTCCAGGGGGCCGACCTGTCGCTGCACCGCATTGGCGCCACCAGCCAGGATTGATCCGGCGCAGGTGCGCGATGGCAAGCACGGACCTAGAATAAGCATCCCTTATCTGCGATTTCCGGGTTTGCCTCATGCTCCCTGAATGCCAGCTGTTCGGCACCCTCGGGTGCCACCTGTGTGAAGTGGCCGAGGCCATGTTGATGCCGTTCGTCGAGCATGGCTTGCTGGTCGAGCTGGTCGATATTGCCGACGCCGAGGCGCTGTTCGAGCGCTACAGCCTGACCATCCCGGTATTGCGCCGCTGCGATACCGGGGCCGAGCTGAACTGGCCCTTCGATGCCGAGCAGGTGGTGGCCTTCCTGCGCTGAGCCGCGCATTGACGACGGCGTGGCCCGCTCCGTATGCTGTATATAAATACAGTATCGAGGTAAAGCCATGCTCAATGTCGAGCAACTCAAGTACAGCATCAACCACATGGCCCCGGAGCGTGTGTGCGACGCCGTGCTGGAACTGCGCCTCGACGGCATCGTCACCGATGAGCAAACGCCGTTCGGCAAGGTCCATTTCAATACCTGTTTCGCCGAGATCGAGGCATTGTTCCAGCGCGCCGGCTTTCACCGGCCACTGGACGTGGTTGGCTACCAGGGTCTGAGCTACGCCTTGTTCGACCCCGGGCGCTGGGATGCGGTGCAGGTGCTGCGCTGGCTCAAGGCGCGCTGCGAGCCGGCCGGCGAGGCTGGTTGCGCCGCGCAGGCTGGGGGATAATGCCCGGCTCCCGATCAGCAGAGCCCGACGATGACCACGCCTTTCAACCCTGCCCACCTGCAAGCCAGCACGGTATGCCTGCCGCCCGGGCGCTGGGCGACAGTGCTCGATTGCCTGTGCGATCACTTCAAGGGCATCGACCGTGAGCAGTGGCTGGACCGTTTCGCCCGGGGCCGGGTGCTGGACGCGCAAGGCCAGGCGATTGCCGCCGACCTTGCCTACCGCCAGGGCATGCGCCTGCATTACTTTCGTGAAGTACCCAACGAGAAGCCGATCCCGGTACAGGAGCAGATCCTGCACATGGATGAGCATCTGGTGGTGGCGGACAAGCCGCATTTCCTGCCGGTAACGCCCACTGGCGAGTATGTCGAGCAGACCTTGCTGCGCCGCTTGATCCGCCGGCTGGACAACCCGCACCTGGTGCCGTTGCACCGCATCGACCGTCACACCGCGGGGCTGGTGTTGTTCTCGGCCAACCCGCAAACCCGGGGTGCCTATCAGCGGCTGTTCCCCGAGCGGCGCATCGACAAGCACTACCAGGCCATCGCCGCTGCGCTGCCGCAGCATGATTTCCCCTTGGTGCATTGCAGCCGCCTGGTGCATGGCGAGCCGTTCTTCCGCATGCATGAAGTGCAAGGGGCCGATAACAGCGAAACCCATGCCTGCGTGCTGGAAAAGAACGGTGGGTTGTGGCGCTATGGCCTGTCGCCGGTCACCGGCAAGACCCATCAGTTGCGGGTGCACATGGCGGCGCTGGGGGCAGGGATCTGCAACGACCCGTTCTACCCGCAGCTGGTCGATGAACAGGATGACTATGAGCGGCCATTGAAGCTGCTGGCCCAGAGCCTGCGCTTTGATGACCCGTTGACGGGTGAGGCGCGTTACTTCGAGAGCAGGCTGAAACTGGACTGGTAAAAGCATCGCGGGGGGAAGCGAAACGGGGAACCAACGCGAAC
>NZ_JBOBDM010000072.1:0-24098 GCF_050586605.1 Pseudomonas sp. ES1
CAGGCAAAAAAAAGGCAGGAAATGCTGGATGGGGTCAGCATTTCCCGCCTGAGTGCGAAGCAGGGGAGCGTGTCGCTTAGAACTTGGCTTCCAGGTCCACCTGCAGCGTGTCTACGTCAGCATCGCTGTTCGGCAGGTTGGAGTAGTCGGTCTTGGCCATCATGTAGGCCGCGCCGAGGGCGAAGTTCTTGTCGATCTCGTAGCCGACCTTGAACTTGTGGCCACGCGAACCGGTGAAACCGTTGCCGAAGTCGGAGTCGGTGAACAGGCTGACTGCGGCGTTACGCTGCACGTCGCGGTAGTTGTAGTCCATGCTCCAGGCACCTACTTTGGTTTTCAGGCCGGCCAGCCAGGCCTTGTCCTTGCCGTCGGTGCTTTCGGTGTTCTTGACGAACTGGCCGTAGGCCGACAGCGGAATGGCGAAGCCGGTGAAGTCCAGCTGACCGAAACCTTCCACCAGGTTGAACTCGTTGGTGGTGTTGCCCAGCGAGCGCAGTGCCGCCGATTGCTTGTCGTTGTCGTAGCCGTAGATGCTGCCGCCCACGGTGACCTTGAGGGTGTCGGCGGCGTTGAACTTGGTGCCCAACTGGCCGTGGTACAGCTGTGCGTCGTGCTTGAACTGCACGCCGTCGCCGTCGACGTTGTCCTTCAGGTTGTAGTGACCGAGGCTGCCGAACACTTCGGCAGGGCCCAGGTTGGTCTTGTAGGTGACGGCCAGGCCTTCGGGGTTGATGTCGCTGTCCCAGATGATGTCGCCCATGCTGACCCAAGGCTGCATCATCTTGCCGCCGATCAGGTGCAGGTTCGGCACCGCGGTGGGGTGCCAGTCGAGGTAGGCCAGGTCGACCCACAGCGATTTCTTCTCGAAGTAGTTGTCCAGGCTCTGGTTGGTCGAGCGGGCATCGGCGCTGCTGCCGGTGGCCACACGCACGCCGGCGTCGACCTGCGGGTTGATCTCGCTATAGAAGCCGACACGGGCACGGACGCGCTCACGGTCCTGGTTGCCGCTGCGGGCGATCGGGTTGTCGACGTTGACGTCCTCGTAACGCAGGCGCACATCACCCTTGATCTGGGTCTTGGCGGCCCATGCCACTTTTTGTTCAAAGGAGCTCATACGTTCGGACTGAGCTTTCTGGTCGGCCTTTTCCTTGGTTTCTTTTGCCAGGTCGCCTTGCAGTTCGTTGTACTGCGCCTGGTTGATCGAACCATTGGCGCGGAGCATTTCGAGCAGCTTGGCGTCGACAGCAGCACTGGCTGGAGTACTCAGAGCCAGCATCATGCCGGTGAGGCTCACTCCAGTAAGTGTAGAAACAAGACGCATAAGGTTCTCCCTGTTGAATAAAGTGGGGAGGCTCACGCGGCCGCCCCCGAGTTGGCATGCCTTCGGAAAAGCCCTGGCTAGACAGGTTCTGGGCTTCCGAAAAACAGGCGCCAGTATTGCGGGGGGGAATGACAGAATAATGTCCAATTGGTGGCACTGCTGTTAAGTGAACAGCAGTTCAATTGAGTGTCGCGGCTGCATTGGCAATACTGCCCACTTCAATTCAACGAGTCCCAATCGTGATCAGCCTTCACAGCCTTGCCCACCTGCGCGACCTGCCGGCGACCACCTGGGATGCACTGGTGCCCGCTGGCCAACCCTTCCTGCGCCACGCCTTTCTCAGTGCCATGGAAGACAGCGGCAGTGTCGCGCCTGACAACGGCTGGGCCGCCGAACACCTGGTGCTGGAGCGCGACGGTGAGGTGCGGGCGCTGCTGCCGGCCTACCGCAAGTGGCATTCGTTCGGCGAGTACGTGTTCGACCATGGTTGGGCCGACGCCTGCGAACGTGCCGGCATCGCCTACTACCCCAAGCTGCTCGGCGCTGTGCCGTTCAGCCCGGTCAGCGGGCCGCGCCTGTTGAGTACCGAGCCCGGCGACGCCCTGCTGTTGTTGCAGGCACTGCCGGAATACCTGGGCAAGGGTGGGTTGTCCGGGGCGCATATCAATTTCACCGACAGCGCCCTGGATGAGGCGATGGCTGGCCTGCCGGGCTGGATGGAGCGCCTGGGCTGCCAATTCCACTGGCGCAACCGGGGTTACCGCGACTTCCAGGACTTCCTCGACACGCTCAGCTCGCGCAAGCGCAAGCAGATGCGCAAGGAGCGCGAGCAGGTATCGGCACATGGCATCGAGTTCGCGTGGTACCGGGGCGATCAACTGAGCGAGGCGCAGTGGGACTTCGTCTACTTGTGCTACGCCAACACCTACACCGTGCGCCGCCGTTCACCCTACCTGACCCGCGAATTTTTCAGCCTGATTGCCGCGCGTATGCCCGAAGCGATCCGGGTGGTGATTGCCCGGCAGAATGGCCGCGAGGTGGCCATGGCCTTGAGCCTGGTGGGGGGCGACAGCCTCTACGGCCGTTACTGGGGCTGCCTGGACGAGTTCGACCGCCTGCATTTCGAGACCTGTTTTTATCAGGGCATGGACTTTGCCATTGCCGAAGGGCTGCAGCGTTTCGATGCCGGGGCACAGGGTGAGCACAAGCTGATTCGAGGGTTCGAGCCGGTGATCACCCGTTCGTGGCACTACCTGCTGCACCCGGGGTTGCGGCGGGCGGTGGAGGATTTCCTGTTGCAGGAGCGGGCCGGGGTGCTGGGGTATGCCGAGCAGGCGAAGGCAGCGCTGCCTTATCGCAAGGCTTGAGATTGTCAGGGCTGCAAAGCAGCCCCGTGGGCCCTCAAAGGGTAAAGCGCTTGACCAACCCATTGAGCCCGCTTGCCAGGCGCGACAGTTCCTGGCTCGAGGCATTGGTCTGCTGCGCACCCGTGGCGCTCTGCACCGACAGGTCGCGGATGTTGGTGAGGTTGCGGTCCACCTCTCGGGCCACCTGGGCCTGCTCTTCGGCGGCACTGGCGATCACCAGGTTGCGCTCGTACATCTCGCTGATCCCCGAGGTGATCTCCTGTAACGCGTGGCCAGCGCTCTGGGCCAGCTCGCGAGTATCGCGGGCGCGGGTGCTGCTGGTCTGCATGGCGGTCAGGGCCTGGCTGGCGCCGCTGCGCATCAGCGATACCATCTGCTCGATCTCCTGGGTCGAGTTCTGGGTGCGATGGGCCAGCGCGCGCACCTCGTCAGCTACCACGGCGAAGCCGCGGCCCGACTCACCGGCACGGGCGGCCTCGATGGCCGCGTTGAGCGCCAGCAGGTTGGTCTGCTCGGCGATGGCGCGGATCACATCCAACACCGTGCCCACTTTCTGGGACTGTTCGGCCAGTTGCCCCACCAGCGTAGCGGAGGCTGCCACTTCTTCGGCCAGGTCGCTGATCGCCTCGATGGTCTGCGACACCCGGGCCTGGCCCTGCTGCGCCGACTGGGTCGATTGTCGCGAGGCTTCGGAGGTGGACACGGCATTGCGCGCCACTTCTTCGACCGCTGTGCTCATTTCGTTGACGGCGGTGGCGGCCTGCTCGATTTCGTCGTGCTGGCGAGTGATGCCGCGTCCGGCTTCCTCGGTGACCGCGTGCAGCTCTTCGGAAGCCGCCGCCAGTTGCGTGGAGGAACCGGAGATCTCGCCCAGGGTGTCGCGCAGGCGGTCGCGCATCTGTGCCAGTGAGTGCTGCAACTGGCTGACTTCGTCGTTGCCGCTGGCGGCGATGGCGTTGCTCAGGTTGCCCTCGGCCACTTGCTTGGCTGCCAGTACCGCATCCTTGAGCGGCTGCACGATGCTGCGAGTGAGCAGCCAGGCCAGGGTGACGGTGAACAGTGCGGCCAGCAGGATCACGCCGATGACGATGGCTCGGGACTGGTCATAACGCTCGGCCGCCTGGTTACCCTCGCGTTCGATGCTCTTGGCATACAGTTCGCCCAGCTCGGCCAATTGCGCGCCGGTGCCGTCGACGACCGGCTTCATGTCTACCAGCACCAGTTTGTGCAGGGCGACGATGTCGCCGCGCCGGGCCAGCGAGAAGGAGTCGGCCATGCCTTTCTGGTAAGTCGCGAAGTCGCGCTGGAACTGCTGGTAGATGCGGGATTCTTCAGGGGTGTCGACGAACGCCTCGTAGTCCTTGATGTTCTGCATCAGGACCTTGTTGCGGGCTTCGTACTGGCTGACATAGGTGTCGACATTGGCCGGGTTCGGGTCGAGAGCAACGCGCAACGAGATGGTTCGTACCCGCAGCATGTTTTCGCGAATGGTGTCCACGGTGCGGATGCTGGGCACCCAGTTTTCTTCCATGGCCGTGGCCGAGTCACGGATGTCGTCCATCTTGGCAAGGGAGAACATGCCAAGTAAGGCAACCATCAGTGCAATGCAGGCGAACCCCGATGTTGCTCGGGGCGCGATGTTCCATTGGCGTAACAGCATTACCACCTCGCCGGCCCACCAGGGCCCTCATGTTGTTGTACGACAACATATGTCGGCAGGGTGGGCGCGAGCTTGAGGCGACATGCACGGTCAGTCGACGCCGACGAAGCCACCGGTCTGGTGATGCCACAGCCGCGCATACAGCCCGTGCTGGGCCAGCAGTTCACTGTGGCTGCCGCTTTCGACGATATGCCCTTTGTCCAGCACCACCAGGCGGTCCATGCGGGCGATGGTCGACAGGCGGTGGGCGATGGCGATCACTGTCTTGCCCTGCATCAGCGTCTCCAGGCTCTCTTGAATCGCCGCCTCGACCTCCGAGTCCAGCGCTGAAGTGGCTTCGTCCATGACCAGGATCGGTGCGTTCTTCAGCAGTACCCGGGCAATGGCGATGCGCTGGCGCTGGCCGCCGGAGAGCTTGACCCCGCGCTCGCCGACATGGGCGTCAAAGCCGGTGCGGCCCTGGGCGTCGGACAACTGCGGGATGAACTCGTCGGCCTTTGCCCGTCGCACCGCTTCCCACACTTCTTCATCAGTGGCATCGGGGCGACCGTACAGCAGGTTGTCACGGATCGAGCGGTGCAGCAGCGAGGTGTCCTGGGTGATCATGCCGATCTGTGCGCGCAGGCTGGCCTGGTTGACCTCGGCGATGTTCTGGCCGTCGATGAGAATGCGCCCGGCCTGCACGTCGTACAGGCGCAGCAGCAGGTTGACCAGGGTCGACTTGCCAGCGCCGGACGGGCCGATCAGGCCGATCTTCTCGCCGGGGCGGATGTCCAGGTTGAGCGCATCGATGACCTGGCTGCCCTTGCCATAGTGAAAGCCCACGTGCTCGAAACGGACCGCGCCCTGGCTGACTTTCAGTGCCGGCGCATCGGGCTGGTCGCTGACCGTTACCGGCTGGGCGATGGTCTGCAGGCCGTCCTGGACCATGCCGATGTTTTCGAAGATGCCGTTGACCACCCACATGATCCAGCCCGACATGTTGACGATGCGGATCACCAGGCCCGTGGCCAGGGCAATGGCGCCGACGGTGATCAGCGACTGGCTCCACAACCACAGCGCCAGCCCCGTGGTGGCGACCACCAACAGGCCGTTGAGCGAGGTGATGACGACGTCCATGCTGGTGACGACCCGCGCGGCCAGTTGGGTTTTTTCGGTCTGCTCGCGGATCGCTTCACGGGCGTACTGCTGTTCGTAGTCGGTGTGGGCGAACAGCTTGAGGGTGGCGATGTTGGTGTAGCCGTCGACGATGCGGCCCATCAGTTTGGAGCGGGCGTCGGAGGAGATCACCGAGCGCTCTTTCACCCGGGGCACGAAGTAGTACAGCGCCGCGATGTAGCAGGCGATCCATACCAGCAGCGGCAGCATGAGCCGCCAGTCGGCTTCGGCGAACAGGACCAGCGAGCTGATGGCGTAGATCAGTACGTGCCATAGTGCGTCCACCGCCTGCACTGCCGAGTCGCGCAGGGAGTTGCCGGTTTGCATGATGCGTTGGGCGATGCGCCCGGCGAAGTCGCTCTGGAAGAAATTCAGGCTCTGCTTGAGCACGTAGGTGTGGTTCTGCCAGCGGATCAGGCTGGTCATGCCCGGGCTGATGGTCTGGTGCACCAGCAGGTCGTGCAGGCCGAAGAACAGCGGCCGCAGTAGCAGAATGACCACCAGCATCCAGATCAGCTCAGCGCTGTGCGCGCTGAAGAAGTTGGCGTTGGGCGTGCCCTGGGCCAGGTCGATGATCCGGCTCAGGTAGCTGAACATCGCCACCTCGATCAGCGAGGCGAACAGGCCGACGATCAGCAGGGCGAGGAAGCTGGGCCACACCTGGCGCAGGTAATAGAGGTAGAAGGGCCAGACCTTGCCGGGCGGCGCCTCGCTCGGCGCCTCGCGGAAGATGTCGATCAATTGCTCGAAACGACGGTACAGCATGGGTGAGGTAACTCCTGTTCCATCCGACCCTCAGGCGGTTCACATCCTTGTGAAGCCTGCGGTCAGTCGATGCGTTTGGCTGACTTGATGTACACCGGGTCGGCCGGCACGTCGCGCATGCCTTTCTTGACGGTGGTTGGCGAGTTGACGATCTGGTCGACCACGTCCATGCCCTTGGTAACCTTGCCGAACACCGCGTAACCACGGTCACGCCCGGGGTTGAGGAAATCGTTGTCGGCCACGTTGATGAAGAACTGGCTGGTGGCCGAGTTCGGGTCGGAGGTACGGGCCATGGACAAGGTGCCACGGGTGTTCTGCAGGCCGTTGCTGGCCTCGTTGCGGATCGGATCCTTGGTGTTCTTCTGCGCCATCTGGTCGGTGAAGCCGCCGCCCTGGACCATGAAGCCCGGGATCACGCGGTGGAAGATGGTGTTGTTATAGAAGCCGCTGTCGACGTACTCGAGGAAGTTCTTGGTACTGATCGGCGCCTTTTCTGCGTTCAGTTCGATTTCGACCTGGCCGAAGCTGGTGTCCAGCAGGACGTGCGGGGTCTTGTCGGAGGCCATGACGCTGGTGGCGAAGGCGAGCGAGCAGGCGGTGAGCAGGAGTTTTTTCAGCATGGGCTCAAAGATCCTTGAGAGGTGGAAGCGGCTGCGAGGAAGGGCAGCAGGGTACGGTTGAAGACTGCGGGTTGGTCCAGGGGCGTAGCGTGCCGGGAATCCTCGATGACCGCCAGTCGGGCTTGCGGCATCAGGGCGACGTAACGCTCCTTGAGTTGTATTGGTGTGTAATCGTGGTCGGCGGCGATCACCAGGGTAGGACAGGCGATCTGCCCGATGCGTTCCTGCACGCCCCAGTCGACGATGGCGTCGAAGCTTTTCAGATACGCGCGTTTGTCGTTGCGTGCCCAGCGTTCGGCCATCTTGCGCCGCAGTTCGGCCTGCTGGGGTTTGGGAAAGAGCCTGGCGGCCAGGCCCTTGCCCACCGTTTCGACGCTGAGCAGACGCGCCAGGCCCCAGCGCTTGAGCCACCAGACCCAGTCACTGCGGGTGCGGCGTTTGACTTCCGGCGCACTGTTGACGATGCACAGGCTGCGCAGCCAGGCGGGGTGGTCGACGGCGAACTGGAAACCGACCATGCCGCCCATCGACAGGCCCACGAAGTGCACGGGGCCGCTGCCAAGGTGCTGGAGCAGGGCCAGCAGGTCTTCGCTGAAGGTCTTGATGTGGTAGCCGCGCCGCGGCTTGGAGGATTGGCCGTGGCCGCGGATGTCCATGAGGATGACCCGGTAATGGCGGCTGAACTCAGGTACCTGCAGCTCCCAGTCCTGGCTGCTCGAACCCAGCCCGTGCAGCAGCACCAGGGGCTCGCCCTGGCCATGTTCCTCGTAATGCAGCAGGCATCCGTCATGTTCGAAACAGGCCATGGGCGCGGTCCTCTCAGGCTTGCGGGGGGGCTGCGAAGGGCACGTCCAGCGGCGCGGTGTCGAAGTTGCGCAGCAACTCGATGAGGATCTGCGTGGCCGGGCCCAGGGTCTTTTCCTTGCTCGAATAAAGGTAGAACAGTGGGTGGCGGCTGCCACCCTGATCCAGTTGCAAGGGCTTGAGCACGCCTTCGCGCAGCTCGCGTTCGATCATGTGCCGGGGCAGCCAGGCAAAGCCCAGGCCGCTGCTGACGAAGGTGGTGGCGGTGCCCAGGCTGCCCACCGTCCAGCGCTGCTCGGCGCCCAGCCAGCCGACGTCGCGCGGTTGGGCGCGGCCGGAGTCGCGGATCACCACCTGCAGTTGGCTTTCCAGGTCTTGGAAGGTGATCTCACGGCCCATGCGGTGCAAGGCGTGCTCGGGATGGGCGACGGCGACGAACTCCACCGGGCTGAGCTCGGTGCCCAGATAGCCACCGATGTTGAAGCTGCTGATGGCAAGGTCGGCGATGCCTTCGTGCAGCACTTCCTCGACCCCGGACAACACTTCTTCACGCAGGCGCACCCGGCAGCCGCGGCTTTGCGGCATGAACGCACTGAGGGCGCGTACCAGGCGGGCACTGGGGTAGGCGGCGTCCACCACCAGGCGCACTTCGGCTTCCCAGCCCTGTTCCATGTGGTGGGCCAGGTCTTCCAGTTGGCTGGCCTGCTTGACCAGCTGCCGCGAGCGGCGCAGCAGCACGCTGCCGGCCTCGGTGAGCACGGCCTTGCGCCCGTCGATGCGCAGCAGCGGCACGCCCAGTTGCTCCTGCATGCGCGCCACGGTGTAGCTCACCGATGACTGCGAGCGGTGCAGCGCTTCGGCGGCCTGGGCGAAGCCGCCGTGATCGACCACCGCCTGCAGGGTCCGCCACTGATCCAGGGTTACGCGCGGCGCTTTCATCCAGGGCTCCTGTTGTCCTAAGCTGCGCTCTTCTCAAGGAGAGCGCCGGTATGAAGAAATGTTGTGCGGCTGTGCTGTTGTGCCTGCCCCTGGGGGCCATGGCTTATCCCATCGATGTGGAGAAACAGACCGACGGGGTCAAGGTCGACTACACCGCCTATGACACCACCTACGACATCGGTTCGATCAACCTCAACAACTATGGGCAGGTGCCGGCGGCGTGCAAGGTCACGTTCCGCAATGGCCCCGAGGCGCCGCGCGTGCGCCGGGTCAATGTGCCGGCGGGCAAAAGCGTCGATGTAACGGCGAAGTTCAACCGCGAGATTCTCAAATTGCGCATCCAGGTGGACTGCAAAGCGGAATAAAACGGATTCATCGATAGATTGGTCCCACTTTTTACGCTTTTTTATCGATAGGTCAACCCTTAATCTCACCTCCATCGAATCGCCACCCTTTACCGCCGATGGAGGCACCCATGTCCCGCGTACTGATCATCGAAAGCAGCGCCCGCCAGCAGGATTCCGTTTCCCGTCAACTGACCCAGGATTTCATTGCGCAATGGCAGGCGGCGCACCCGTCTGACGAGATCAAGGTCCGTGACCTGGCCGTGGCCCCGGTGCCACACCTGGATGCCAACCTGCTGGGCGGCTGGATGAAGCCAGAAGAGCAGCGCAGCGCCGCTGAGCTGGAGGCCCTGGCCCGTTCCAACGCGCTGACCGACGAACTGCTGGCAGCCGACGTGCTGGTGATGGCGGCGCCGATGTACAACTTCACCATCCCCAGCACCCTCAAGGCCTGGCTCGACCACGTGCTGCGTGCCGGGATCACCTTCAAGTACACCCCGACCGGCCCGCAAGGCCTGCTGACCGGCAAACGCGCCATCGTCCTGACCGCCCGTGGCGGCATCCATGCCGGCGCCAGCAGCGATCACCAGGAACCTTACCTGCGCCAGGTGATGGCCTTCATCGGCATCCATGATGTGGACTTCATCCACGCCGAAGGCCTGAACATGAGCGGCGAGTTCCACGAGAAGGGCCTGAACCAGGCCAAGGCCAAGCTGGCCGCGGTGGCCTGAGGCTCAATGAATTCCCAACCCTGACACCTTGTTGCTCCTTTGGGTGTACCTGCCCGGTCATTGCGATGGCCGGGTTTTTTTATGGCTGGGACACAGCAAGTACCAATGCCGGCCTCTTCGCGGGTAAATCGCAGCGGCGAACCGCCGCTCCCACAGGTTATGCATGTTCCTGTGGGAGCGGGTTTACCCGCGAAGAGGCCGGCACAGCCCTTACAAACCTCATGGTTGAACTGCCCGGACGCAACCCGCTAAGGTCGCCGCCTTGATCCACGAGAGGCCACCATGGGCTACCTGATAATCGTCGCGCTGATCCAGGCGTACTCTTTCAACCTGATCGGCGAATACCTGGCCGGCCACGTCGACAGCTACTTTGCCGTGCTGGCCCGGGTGCTGCTGGCCGGGCTGGTGTTCCTGCCGTTGACCCGCTGGCGCCAGGTCGAACCGCGCTTCATGCGTTCCATGCTGCTGATCGGCGCGCTGCAGTACGGCATTACCTACGTGTGCCTGTACCTGAGCTTCCGGGTGTTGACCGTGCCTGAAGTGCTGCTGTTCACCATCCTCACGCCGCTGCACGTGACCTTGATCGAGGACGCCCTGAATCGGCGCTTCAACCCGTGGGCGCTGCTGGCTGCGCTGGTGGCCGTGGCCGGCGCGGCGGTGATCCGTTTCGACAGTGTCACGGGTGAGTTCTTCGTGGGCTTTTTGCTGTTGCAACTGGCCAACTTCACCTATGCCGCCGGCCAGGTGCTGTACCGCCATCTGGTGGCCCGCCACCCCAGCGACCTGCCGCACTACCGGCGTTTCGGCTATTTCTACCTCGGCGCGCTGCTGGTGGTGCTGCCGGCCTTCCTGCTGTTCGGCAATGCCCAGCACCTGCCGAGCACCGACACCCAGTGGCTGGTGCTGCTGTTCCTTGGGCTGTGCCCGACCGCGCTTGGCCTGTACTGGTGGAACAAGGGCGCCTGCCTGGTATCCGGCGGCACCCTGGCAGTGATGAACAACCTGCATGTACCGGTGGGGCTGCTGCTGAACCTGCTGATCTGGAACCAGGATGAGCCGCTGGGGCGGTTGGCCATCGGCGGCTCGATCATCCTGGCGTCGGTGTGGCTCAGCCGCTTGGGTGGGGTGCCCAGGGTTCAGCCAGCCTCACGTTGAGCCCCGCGATGGCGGCTTCAGGCTGGATCTGTCTCCATCAGCCTGCTCGTCGCCACCCTGGCCGCCAGCCCGGCGCGCATGTCATTGCCACTGGGCTGCTGATACAGGCTCAAGCCGAACTCCGGCAACACCGCCAGCAGGTAGTCGAAGATGTCGCCCTGGATGCGCTCGTACTCGGCCCATACCGTGGTGGTGGTGAAGCAGTAGATCTCCAGCGGCACGCCTTCGGCGGTGGTCTGCATCTGGCGCACCATGCAGGTCATGTTCGGGTGCACGTTGGGGTGGCTCTTCAGGTACGCCAGGGCAAACGCGCGGAAGGTACCGATATTGGTCAACTGCCGGCGGTTGGCCGACAACCCGGCGTTGTGGCCCTGGGCTTCGTTCCATTCGCGCAGCTCCTGGCGCTTGCCGGCCAGGTAGTCGCCGAGCAGGCGCACCTGGCCCAGGCGCTGTTCTTCTTCCTGGGTCAGGAAGCGTACGCCCGCAGCGTCGATGAACAGGCTGCGCTTGATCCGCCGTCCGCCGGATTGCTGCATGCCGCGGTAGTTGCGGAATGACTCGCTCATCAGGCGCCAGGTGGGGATGGAGACGATGGTCTTGTCGAAGTTCTGGACTTTGACCGTGTGCAAGGTGATATCCACCACATCGCCGTCGGCCCCGGCCTGGGGCATCTCGATCCAGTCGCCGACGTGGAGCATGTCGTTGCTGGTCAACTGCACGCTGGCGACGAACGACAGCAGGGTGTCTTTGTACACCAACAGCAGCACCGCCGACATGGCACCCAGACCCGACAGCAGCAACAGCGGCGAGCGGTCGATCAGGGTGGCGACGATGACGATGGCGGCGAAGATCCACAGCATCATCTTGGCCAGCTGCATGTAGCCCTTGATCGAGCGGGTGCGGGCATGTTCGGTGCGGGCGTAGATGTCCAGCAGCGCGTCGAGCAGGCACGACAGCGCGCGGGTCATGAACAGCAGGGTGATGGCCAGGGCGAGGTTGCCGAGAAAATGCTGGGCGGTGGCCGAGAGTTCCGGCACCAGCTTCAGGCCGAACTGCACCACCAGCGATGGAGTGGTCTGGGCCAGGCGGTGCAGCACCTTGTTGTGGCGCAGGTCGTCCAGCCATCTGAGCGCCGGTTGCCGGCCCAGCAGGCGGCTGGTGTGCAGGATCAGGAAGCGCGCCAGGCGGCCGATCAGCAGTGAGACGAGCAGCAGCACGGCCAGGCCGAGGGCGGCGTGCAGCAGCGGGTGTTGGTCGAGGGTGCCCCAGAGGTCGAGGGCATCGCGCCAGAATCGTTGGAGGTCCATAAGCGTAGGAAACGGTCTGTGTTGCGGTACGAAGCGGCATTAGAGCGTGGATCGGCGCAAAGTTGCCAAAAGAAATTCGGTTCTGGCGGCGGAAAACGTTACCCTATGCAACTTGAATTTTTCGCACTTGCCCGAGGTTACCCCCGTGTTTTCCCAATTCGCCCTGCACGAACGCCTGCTCAAAGCCGTGGCCGAGCTGAAATTTGTCGAGCCGACCCCGGTGCAGGCAGCGGCCATCCCCCTGGCCCTGCAAGGGCGTGACCTGCGGGTGACGGCACAGACCGGCAGCGGCAAGACTGCTGCATTCGTCCTGCCACTGCTCAACCGCCTGGTCGACCGCAGCGGCCCGAGCGTGGAAATCCGTGCGCTGATCCTGCTGCCGACCCGCGAGCTGGCCCAGCAGACCCTCAAGCAGGTGCAGCTGTTCTCCCAGTTCACCTACATCAAGTCGGGCCTGGTCACCGGCGGCGAAGACTTCAAGGAACAGGCCGCCATGCTGCGCAAGGTGCCGGATGTGCTGATCGGCACCCCGGGCCGCCTGCTCGAGCAGCTCAATGCCGGCAACCTCGACCTGTCCCATGTGGACGTGCTGATCCTCGACGAAGCAGACCGCATGCTCGACATGGGCTTTGCCGAAGACATGGAGCGCCTGTGCAAGGAGTGCGAGAACCGCAAGCAGACCCTGCTGTTCTCCGCCACCACCGGCGGCGCAGCCCTGCGCGACATGATCGGCAAGGTCCTCAAAGACCCTGAGCACCTGATGCTCAATAGTGTCTCGCAGCTCGCCGAAGGTACCCGCCAGCAGATCATCACCGCTGACCACGACCAGCACAAAGAGCAGATCGTGCAGTGGCTGCTGGCCAACGAGACCTACCAGAAGGCAATCATCTTCACCAACACCCGTGCCCTGGCCGACCGCATCTACGGTCATCTGGTGGCCAAGGAAGTGAAGGCCTTCGTACTGCACGGCGAGAAGGACCAGAAGGACCGCAAGCTGGCCATCGACCGCTTCAAGGAAGGCGGCTCCAAGGTGCTGGTGGCCACTGATGTGGCGGCGCGCGGCCTGGACATCGACGGGCTGGACCTGGTGATCAACTTCGACATGCCACGCAGTGGCGACGAGTACGTGCACCGTATCGGCCGTACCGGCCGTGCCGGTGGCGAAGGCCTGGCGATCTCGCTGATCACCCACAACGACTGGAACCTGATGTCGAGCATCGAACGCTACCTCAAGCAGCAGTTCGAGCGCCGTGTCATCAAGGAGGTCAAGGGTACCTACAGCGGGCCGAAGAAGGTCAAGGCCTCGGGCAAGGCGGCTGGCACCAAGAAGAAAAAGACCGAGAAGAAGACCGGCGACAAGAAGGGCGCCGCCAAGCGCAAACCGACCGCCAAGCCGAAGGCCAATGCGCCATTGGCCAGTTCCGATGGCATGGCGCCGCTGAAGAAGCGCAAGCCAGCGGCTGAGTAAGCGCTGTTTGATGCAAGCCCGCCACTGCAAGGGTGGCGGGTGATTTCGCGCTTTCCCCAAGCGTGCGTAGCCCATTTCCCAAACTGCTCCTCGGCCCAGGCATTTTGCTGCCTGGCTTCCAGAATACCTCTGGCATGTTTTCGCTGGCAGGAGTAGCGTATGTACAACTGTAAATACGAAAGTCCCATGCGTTTTGAATGGGACGAGGAAAAGAACCAGCTGAACATCCGCAAGCACGGTATCGATTTCAATGAAGTGCCCGACATGTTCCGGCACCCGATGCTGGTGCTCAAGGATGAGCGGTTCGACTACGTGGAACCACGCTGGATCAGCATGGGCTGGATCAATGCCTGGGTCAGCGTGGTCGCCTACACCGAACGGCAAGGGGATGTGATCCGAGTCATCTCCGCCAGAAGAGCCACCCGACGCGAGGAAATGCGCTATGTCGAAACCATCCATAAACAGTGATGAACACACTGGTCGCGGGCCGATCGACACCTCGGATATCCCCGAGCTCGACGACGACTTCTTCCGCCAGGCCGAGCTTCGGTTACCGGCCAAACAAACCGTGACCATTCGCCTCGACGCAGACGTACTGGCCTGGTTCAAGGACCAAGGCAGTGGCTACCAGACCCGAATCAACCAGTTGCTGCGCCAATACATGCTGGCCCAGCAGCGCCGCTGAAGCAGGCGCTGCTCAGGTTTTTTTCTCGGCTTCCTTCAATTCCTTGATCCGCTTGTCGATCAGTTGGCACTTGTCCGGCAAATCCTTGCTCGCCGTGCCGAGCTCCATGCCTTGCAGCTCGTCGTTTATTTCTTTGGCTTTCTGTGGGTTCTGCTCGGTCAGCTGGGCAACCAGCCCGGCCAGTTCCTCGCGCTTTTGTGTAGCTTCTTCCGGCGTGCAGGCCCAGGCGGGCAAGGCGCACACCAGGCTGGCAAGCATTGCGGCGCGGTAGAGGGGTTTCATCATCTTGGCCTCTGATGGTCCTGCTAGGTGTGAGGGTCGGGGCAATTTGAAAGTTCAGATTGCCTGGGATGCCATCGGCAGCTTGCCGATCTGAACGGCGGGCGGCTTCTGTCGGTCCCACCTTGTGTAACCCATCCGTTCATTGCAGGAGGCCATTCCATGAGCCGCTACGACTGGGACCTGATCGAGCGCTTGCTGCACGAGGTGCAGAACGGCGCCGGTCATAGCTTCACGCCACGCCCCTATGCCGAACAACACGCCGCAGCGCTGGCTGCAAATGGCCAGGCACCGGGCGACCTGGACCATCTGAAAACCCGCGCCTGCGAGTACGAGAAGCTTCTGTTCGAACGTGGCTTCATCGCCAGCCGGCCTGAAGAAGACGGCGGCAATGGAGAGAACTTCGTGCTGACCGAGCGTGGCTCACGCCTGCTCAGCCTCATCGACAGCAGCATCCCGGGTTTCGGCCATCCGCGCGAAGTCCTTGACCGGCAGGAGGATGCGCTGGACGAAAACACCTTCGACCAGGTTTCGGCAAACGCGCAGATCGCCTGAGGTCGTTTTGAGGCTGGCAAGTGGCGGGCTGAACGGCTGATAATCGCCGTTCGTCTGCCACTGCCGAGCCCTTGATCATGTCTGTAGAAATCCAGTTGGCCCGCTTATGAGCGAGGTCCGCAAGAACCCTGACGCCTTTGCCCTGCAGGTGATGCTGGGGCTGTGCCTGATCTGGGGCTGCCAGCAGGTGCTGATCAAATCCGCTGCCGTTGACATTGCCCCGGTGATGCAGGCGGCGTTCCGTAACGGCATCGCCGCCGTGCTGGTAGGGCTGCTGGTCTGCTTCAAGGGAGGCTGGGGTCTGGTGGGTATCACCTGGCGTGCCGGGGTGCTGGCCGGTGCGCTGTTCGGGCTGGAGTTCCTGTTCATCGCCGAGGGGCTGAAGCTGACCTCGGCGGCGCACATGTCGGTATTCCTCTACACCGCGCCGATCTTCACCGCCCTGGGGCTGCATTTCATGATGCCCAGCGAGCGACTGCGTCTGTTGCAGTGGCTTGGCATCCTGCTGGCGTTTGCCGGCATCGCCCTGGCATTCGCCGGAGGCGTCTCGTTCGAGCAGCTCGATGGGCGCATGTTGCTGGGTGACGCCCTGGCTATCCTGGGCGGCTTGGCCTGGGGCGCGACCACGGTGGTGGTGCGTTGTTCGCGGTTATCCGAGGCGCCGGCGACCCTGACGCTGTTCTACCAACTGGCGGTGGGTTTCGCCGGGCTGCTGCTGATGGCCCTGGTGAGCGGGCAGATCGCTGATTTCGCGCTGACCCCGCTGGCGGTTGGCAGCGTGCTGTTCCAGGGCATCGTGGTGTCGTTCGTCAGCTATTTGACCTGGTTCTGGTTGCTGCGCAAGTACCTGGCTTCGAACCTGGCGGTGTTCTCCTTCATCACGCCGTTGTTCGGGGTGACCTTTGGCGTCGTGCTGCTGGACGAACCGCTGAGCTTGAACTTCGTGCTCGGCGCGGTGCTGGTGCTGGTGGGGGTGATCATGGTCAGTGCCGAGGCTTGGGTGCGGCGGCAACTGCGCAGGGTCGTGGGGTAGCTGGCGAGCGACAGGGGCGCCAGGCTCAACCCGCCTGGCGCAGGCCAAGGCATGACGCAGATCGTGGTACGGCCCCCGTCAGTACCAGTACCCCGGCCAGCCCCAGCCCCGCAGCAGCCATCACCAGCGCTGGCTGCAAGCCACCACTGAAGTGGCTGCTCAAGGCCGCCAGCAGCGGCCCGCTCAATTGCCCCAGGGCAAAGCACGCGGTCAGCAGCCCGGCATTGCGCTGGGTCGCATGGGGCGCCAGTTCCCGCGAGCGCTGCATCACCAGTTGCATGCAGGCCAGGAATGGCCCACCGCAGAGCACTACCCCCAGGCCCAGCCCGATGCCGCCGCCTTGCAGGCAGGCCAGCACACCCAGGCCTTGCAGCCAGAGCGTGGCGGTCAGCCACGCCGAGGTGCGCCCTGGGCGGCGCAGGCTGACGACGACCACGCCCAGCGCCGCCGATAGGCCGAATGCCGGCCAGAACAGATCGGCCATCCACTGCCCTTGGAACTGCTGGTTGGCCATCTGTGACAGGAAGGTGGCTGGCAAGATATAGCCGATGCCGTACAGCCCATACACCAGACCCAGGCGGCCGATACCCTTGCCCTGTGTCGGGCCGCTGTTGCCAGTGGCCGCGACAGGCGCAGGCTCCAGGGCCCGTGGCAACCACCGCAGCACGGCCAGCAGCATCACCAGCGCCGCCATCGCGTAGATCAGCCACAGCGCCGCCGAGCCAAGCCCCAGCAGGTGCGCGCCGAGTGCCAGCAGGCCGGTGACGGCGATCCCGACACCGGGCCCGGCGAACACCAGGGCACCGAGGCGCTGTCGGCCATGGGCGTTGGCCAGTTGCTGGCTGAGGCTGGTGATCATCACCAATACCCAGGCACTGGCCACGCCCGTGCCGAAGCGCAGCAGCAGATGGCTCCAGAAGCCGTCGGCGGCCGCTGAGGCGAGGGTGAGCAACACGCAGAGCCACAGGCCGCCGTGCAGGCGCAGACGCACCTGGGCCGGCTGGCGGGCGAACATGCCGTCCACCGCACCGAGGAAGTAGCCCAGGTAGTTAGCGGCAGCGACCAGGCCACCTGCCGTCAGGTCGAACTGGCCCTCGGCGATCAGGCGGGGCAGTTGCGGGGTGAGGGCGAAACGGCCGATGCCCATGGCCATCATCAGGGCCACGGCGCTGGCCAGCAGTTGCACGAAGGGCGACATGGAGGCGTCTCCTGCTCGAAGGGGTGCGATGGATGGCAGGGTAGGGCGGATTGACTTTCAATAAAATTGAATAATGATGATCAAGTTGTTCTGTTTTAGAGAAAGATATGGAGTTCAGCCAACTACGTATCTTCCTGGCCGTGGCCGAGGAAGGTTCGATCACCCGCGCGGCCGAGCGCCTGCACCGTGTACCGTCGAATCTGTCGACGCGTTTGCGCCAACTCGAGGAGCAGCTGGGCGTGGAGCTGTTCCTGCGCGAGCGCCAACGCCTGCAACTGTCGCCTGCGGGCAAGGTACTGCTGGATTACGCCAACCGCCTGTCGGCCCTGCGTGACGAAGCGATGGCCGCCGTGCAAGGCGGGCAGCCGGCCGGTGATTTCGTGCTGGGTACCATGTACAGCACGGCGGCGATTCATTTGCCGGCGCTGCTGGCGCGCTATCACCAGGCCTACCCCGCAGTGAACCTGCAAGTCCAGGCCGGCCCCAGTGGCGATTTGCTGGAGGGGCTGCTCAGCCATCGGCTCGATGCCGCGCTGGTGGATGGGCCGCCAAGCCTGGCCGGGCTGGATGGCGTGCCCTTGTGTGAGGAAGAGCTGGTACTGATCACCAGCCCCGAGCATCCACCGGTCAGCAGCGCCCGGGATGTGGCTGGCAGGGCGGTGTTCACCTTCCGCCAGGGTTGCTCCTACCGTATGCGCCTGGAGGCCTGGTATGCCCATGCCCACACGCCCATGGGGCGAGTGATGGAGATCGAGTCGTATCAGAGCATGCTGGCCTGTGTGATCGCAGGCGCCGGGGTGGCGCTGATGGCGCAATCGATGCTCGACAGCCTGCCGGGGCGTGACCGGGTGCGTGCCCATCGCTTGCAAACGCCATTCGATCAGGCGGTCACCTGGTTGATGTGGCGCCAGGGCATGCGTGGGGCCAATCTGCAGGCGTGGATCGAATTGCAACAAAGCGAAACGATTGACCGACCGTCGGAAGCTGTCGCCTGCGCTTGATCCGGGTCAAAATCGCCCATATCTGTAAGAACAGGCGCATGCGTAATGCAGGACATCGGACTATGATCTGTATGACGCATCGCAGGATTGATTGACCGTGAGGCTGAACCCGTCAAGGGGGCATTTATGAACGAACGCATGTATAACTGGCTCCACGACCTAGCCGTCGCCCTGGGCTTGCTCCCGCCACCTCTACAGCCGGTGCCGATCCCTACCGACGAAGAACAGCGCAAGCGCCAGCCGCGTCGTCGCTGATACACCAGGCAAAAGGCCGCCGCATCTTACGATGCGGCGGCCTTTTGCATTGAGGGTGCAGCTAATCGCGGGGGGTGGCGTCAGGCCAGGTTGACTGCCGCAGCCGGCTTGCGCGACGCCAGGCTGACCACCACGAAGCTCACCAGGCCGATCGCCAGGCTGTAGTAGATCGGCGAGTTGGCATCCAGGCCATCCTTGAACATGAAGAACAGCGCGGTGACAAAGCCCAGCGACATGCTGGCGATGGCTCCGGCGGTGGTCGCACGCTTCCAGAAGATCGCCCCCATCAGCGGGATCAGCATGCCGCCCACCAGCAGGTTGTAGGCCAGGGTCAGGGCGCTGATCACATCGTTCACCGCCAGGGCGATGCCCAGGACCACCAGGCCGGTCAGCAGGGTGAACAGGCGGTTGATGCCCAGGCTCGACTGCTTGCCGCCGCGCAGCTTGGGTAGCAGGTCTTCGGTCAGGGTGGTCGAGGCGGCCAGCAGGCCGGCACTGGCGGTGGACATCATCGCAGCCAGGGCGGCGGCCATCAGCAGGCCACGGATACCTTCAGGCAGCTGGCCCTTGATCATCTCGGCGAATGCATTGTTCGGGTTGGCCAGGTCTGGCATCAGCACGTGGGCGGACATGCCGATCAAGGCGCAGGCCAGGCCGTACAGTACGCAGTAGACACCCGCAGTGGTGCCGGCGCGCTGGCAGACCTTCTCGTCACGGGCGGTGAATACCCGCTGCCAGATGTCCTGGCCGATCAGGATGCCGAAGAAGTAGATCAGGAAGTAGGTGATGATGGTGTCCCAGCCGATGGTGGTCCAGCTGAAGCTGGCCGCCGGCAGCTTGGCCACCAGGGTGTCCCAGCCACCGGCCTTGTACAGGCACACCGGCAGCAGGATGAACATCAGGCCCACGGTCTTGATCACGAACTGGACGATGTCGGTCAGGGTCAGCGACCACATGCCACCGATGGTCGAGTACACCACCACCACGCCACCGCCGAACAGCAGTGCCATCCAGAACGGCACGTCGAGCAGTACCTGCAGCACGGTGCCCATGGCCAGGGTCGAGGTCACGCCGATCATCAGCGCATAGGCCAGCATGATTGCCGCACTGGCCTGGCGCGCCATGGGGTTGTAGCGGCGCTCCAGCACCTGGGTGACGGTGAAGATCTTCAGGCGCAGCAGCGGTTTGGCGAGGAACAGGTTCAGCGCGATGATGCCCAGGCCCAGCGCGGCGCACAGCCAGAAACCGGAGATGCCATGCACGTAACCCAGGCGCACGGTACCGACGGTGGACGCGCCACCGAGCACGGTGGTGGCCATGGTGCCCATGTACAGGGTCGGGCCGAGGTTGCGCCCGGCCACCAGGTAATCTTCGTGGGTCTTCGCACGTCGCATGCCGTACCAGCCAAGCGCGAGCATGCCGGCGGCATAGATCAGTACAACGATGATGTCCAAGGCCATTGGGGGTCTCCCGATTATCTTTATTATGGCGAGATCGGCCGTCCGGGCGGGTTCACGCGCCCGGCGGTCCTGTGATGTGTTGGCGGGCCTCTATGGCCCTCCCGAATGGCTCCTGCCGGGGTGTATCCATGGCTCGACGGGCTGTTGTGGGAGCGGGCTTGCCCCGCGATTGCTAGCGCGGGGCAAGCCCGCTCTCACAAGCCTTCATTCCAATCAGCGGCGTACCACCCCTGGCAGCACGCAGAGCATTTCGAACAACAGGTTGGCGCCCAGCAGCGAGGTGTTGCCGGTGGTGTCGTAAGGTGGGGAGACTTCGACCAGGTCACAGCCGATCAGGTCCAGGCCGTGGCAGCCGCGGATGATCTCCATCGCCTGGATGGTGGTCAAGCCGCCGATTTCCGGAGTGCCGGTACCAGGAGCCCAGGCTGGGTCGATGCCGTCGATGTCGAAGGACAGGTAGACCGGGCCACCACCGACTTTCTCACGCACTTCGGCCATCAGCGGTTCCAGCGATTTATGCCAGCACTCTTCGGCCTGGACTACGCGAAAGCCCTGGCGACGGCTCCAGTTGAAGTCGTCGGCGGTGTAGCCCTGGGCGCGCAGGCCGATCTGCACCACGCGGTCGCAATCGAGCAGGCCTTCTTCCACGGCGCGGCGGAAGGTGGTGCCGTGGGCGATCTTCTCGCCGAACATGTGGTCGTTGACGTCGGCGTGGGCGTCGATGTGCACCAGGCCGATCTTGCCGTGCTTCTTGTGCAGCGCGCGCAGGATCGGCAGGGTGATGGTGTGGTCGCCGCCCAGGGTCAGCGGGATGACATTGTGCTCGACGATCTCGTCGTAGGCTTCTTCGATGATGCGCACGGCGTCGAGCAGGTTGAAGGTGTTGATCGCCACGTCACCGATGTCGGCGACCGACAGCGAGTCGAACGGGGCGGCGCCGGTGGCCATGTTGTACGGGCGGATCATCACCGACTCGGCGCGGATCTGCCGTGGGCCGAAGCGGGTGCCCGAGCGCAGCGAGGTACCGATGTCCAGCGGCACGCCGATGAAGGCGGCGTCCAGGCCTTGGGCGCTTTGCAGGTGGGGCAGGCGAAGCATGGTGGCGATGCCGCCGAAACGCGGCATTTCGTTGCCGCCCAGTGGTTGGTGGAGAGTCTTGTCCACGGTGGGCCTCATCAGTCGGTCGATTGTTATGTTTGTTCGAACCTGTGCCGCCGCGCGCCTCGAAGAACGATGGGGGCCGGCGGGCAGGGACATTTCGCCGCAGTCTGCGCAAGGTAGTGCGGCGGAAGAATCGCTACCGACAAATACTTACTTCAGGAATTTCTGAACTATCCGCCTGAAGGCGCGTTAGACTCTGGCGATTTCCAGCCCGCGGAACCCACGCCCCATGGCCTCATCGCTGCCCGACCTGAAACTGCTGCGCATCTTCGCCAGCGTGGTGCGCCACCAGGGGTTCGCCAACGCCCAGCGTGACCTCAACCTGTCGACATCGGCCATCAGCACCTACATGAGCCAGCTGGAGGGCGCCCTGGGTATCGTCCTCTGCCACCGTGGCCGTGGTGGTTTCAGCCTGACCAGCAAGGGCGAGCTGTTCCATCAGGAGACCCTGCGCCTGCTCGGCGAACTGGATGGTTTCGAGCAGTACGCGGCGGCGCTCAAGGGCGAGCTGCGTGGCACCCTCAACCTCGGGGTGATCGACTCCACGGTGGGTGATCGCGCGCTGCCGCTGGCCGAGGCCATCGGCGCCTACAGCCAGGAGCATCCGGGGGTGCACCTGCACCTGTCGGTCTCCAGCCCCTACGAATTGCAGCTGGGCGTGCAGGACAACCGCCTGGACCTGGCCATCGGCGCCTTCTCTTCGCGCATGAGCGGCCTGGTGTACCAGCCGCTGTACCGCGAGCAGCACTGGCTGTACTGCAGCAGCCGCCACTCGCTGTTCGCCGAGCGGCGCATCCCGGAGCCGGTGATCACCCAGCAGCGCATGGTCGGGCGCGGTTACTGGAGCCAGGCCGAGCTGGCCCGCCACGGCTTCAAGCACAGCGCGGCGACGGTGGAGAGCATGGAGGCGCAGCTGATCCTGATTCTCTCCGGCGCCTACATCGGCTACCTGCCCGAGCACTACGCCCAGGCCTGGGTCGACAAGGGCGACTTGCGGGTATTGTCGCCGGCCACCTTTGGTTACCAGGCGCCGTTCTCGCTGATCATCCGCCGCGGCCGCAGCCGGGAACCCTTGATCCAGACGTTCCGCGACCTGCTCAAGAGCCAGCTCAACGTTGGCTGAACAATGTCGTTTTCAGCTCATTCCGTCAGGTCGGTAAAAATTCCTGCAAAACTTGACCACTGACGTGATGGCCTTCTGCTAAACATCTACTTGCTTTGATGAATTTCCCACTCATCTGGATAAGCAAGGGATCGCCAACGATGCGCATGAATTTGCCCGTCACCGAACACGAAAGAACCTTTCCCAACCACCAGCGGCTGATTTCCACCACCGACCTCAACAGCCGCATCACCTACTGCAACGACGCTTTCGTGGCCATCAGCGGTTTTACCTACGACGAACTTGTCGGCCAGACACACAACCTGGTGCGTCACCCGGACATGCCGCCGTCAGTCTTCGGCCATATGTGGGACACCATCAAGCAAGGCAAGCCCTGGATGGGGGTGGTCAAGAACCGCGCCAAGAACGGCGATTTCTACTGGGTCAGCGCCTATGTCACGGCGGTGTACGAGAACGGCCGCATCAGCGGCTACGAGTCGGTGCGTTCGGTGCCCACCCGCGAGCAGATCCGCCGTGCCGAAGCGCTCTACGCGCGCTTGCGCGCCGGTCGCTCGCCGGTGGCGTTGGCCGCGCGCCTGGGCCATGGCATCGGTCACGGCTGGCCGTTGATCGGTGCCGGGCTGCTATCGGCCGCCGGCTATCTGTGGTTGCCCCAGTACGCCGCACTGGGGGTGCTGATGGCCAGCCTGCTGGCGGCCTGGTACCTGGTCGAGCACCGGCAGAACCAGGCCATCCGCCGTACCCTGCAGGAGCATCCCAAAGCGTTCACCAGCCCGCTGGTGGCCCTGACCTACAGCGACAACCCCGGCCTGCAGGGCCAGCTCGACCTGGCGATCCTCAGTGAAGAGGCACGTCTGCAGACCGCGCTGACCCGCCTGGTGGACGCCGGGGTCGGGGTCAAGTCGCGGGCCGCGCAGTCCGCCGACCTGTCTGACGCCCAGGCGCAGATGCTCGACCGCCAGCGCAGCGAAACCGACCAGTCGGCCACCGCCATCGCGCAGATGGCGGCGACCATCCAGCAGGTCACACACAACGTGCAGAGCACCGCTCATGCCGCCAGCGACGCCGACCAGCTGGCCCAGCAGGGCAGCGACCTGGCCCAGCAGAGCCTGCGCGCGATGGGCAGCATGAGCGAGGCGGTGAGCGATATCGGCCAGGCGGTCAATGCCCTGGCCGAGCAGACCCAATCGATCGGCAGCGTGGTGGACGTGATCACCTCGATTGCCGAGCAGACCAACCTGCTGGCGCTCAACGCCGCGATCGAAGCCGCCCGTGCCGGTGAACAGGGCAGGGGCTTTGCCGTGGTCGCCGACGAGGTCCGCTCGCTGGCCCAGCGTACCCGCGCCTCCACCGAGGAGATCCACCACATCATCGCCGGCCTGCGCACCGGGGCCGACCGTGCGGTGGCCAGTGCCAGCCGCGGCCAGCAGATCTCCAGCGACAGCGTGCACAGTGTCGAGGCGGTGCAGGAGGCGTTGTCCGGCATCGCCCAGGCGGTCAGCCGCATCACCGGCATGAGCCAGCAGATGGCCACGGCGTCCGAGCAGCAGAGCCACGTGGCCGAAGACATCAACCAGCAGATCGTGCGCATTGCCCAGTTGTGCGATGAAAGTGCCGGGCAGGCCAGGCAAGGGGCCGAGATCAGCCAGGACCTGGAGCGCATGGCGGAGTACCTGCATAGTCTGGCGGAGCGGTTCAACCGGTAGTGA
>NZ_JBOBDM010000073.1:0-23856 GCF_050586605.1 Pseudomonas sp. ES1
AAGCGGCCCCAATTGCATTAGCCCTAGGGCCGCCTTTTTTCATGCGCCTGCAACCATGACGTTTTTCAATCGTCTCGATGCCGTTTCCTGCATTGCCGTGCAGAGCGCCGTACCGGATGCTTTATTTACTCCGACACAGCGCTTTTTCCACCCGCCGAGGCCCGTATGAAGAACGTCGAACAAATCCTCAAGACCAAGTCCCAGCATCAGACCGTCTACACCATCGGCCCTGATGACTCGGTACTGGATGCCTTGAAAATGCTGGCGGAGAAAAACGTCGGCGCACTGCCGGTGGTAGAGGACAACCGGGTGGTGGGGATCGTCAGCGAGCGCGACTATGCCCGCAAGCTGGTGCTCAAAGGGCGCTCTTCGGCCGCCACTCCCGTGCGTGAAATCATGAGCGCGCCAGTGGTCACGGTAGGGCCGAAGGAGAAACTTGATTACTGCATGCAGCTGATGACCGATCGCCACCTGCGCCACCTGCCGGTAGTGGATGGAAGCGCGCTGTTGGGGCTGCTGTCGATCGGTGACCTGGTGAAGGAAACCATCGCCGAGCAGGCCAACCTGATCCAGCAACTGGAGCAGTACATCCGCGGCGAATGACCCAACCCATCGCTAGTGATAGGCGCGCTCCAGCTCGTCCAGCTGATGGTCGAAGCTGCGCAGGCGCGCCGACCAGGTGTACACCAGCACTTCCAGATCACGATTGAGCACGGCGGTATTGCCGCCATCACGTATCGGCGCGTCACACAGGTCCAGCTGATAACGCTCACGGGCCATGGCCGTGGCCACGCTGGACAGGTCGCGGGCATTGGCCAGCCAGTGATGGTGGTGATCGTGGATTTCCCGGTCGAGCTCACGGCACTGCAATTTGAGGGCGTCGAGGCTCTGCTCCAGTGGCGTGCCCTTGAGCTCGCCCATGACCTCTTCGAAGGTCCGCCCGGAATGCCAGTAACTGCCCCAGAAGTAGCGGTCGAACACGGTTTCGACCCGGCGCAGGGCGACCTTGGTGTTCCAGATGGTGAGCAACGTTCGGCCCTGGGCGACTTCGCGCCTGTTCAGGTGCAGGTATTCCCAGGCGATCCATGCCAGCCCGCACAAGGCAACCGCCGCGGTGACGGCGGCGGCGGCATACAGGAACTGCACGGCCTGGTTCATCTGCTGGGTGTGCCGGATACCGTAGAAGTAACCGGCGGTCAGGGTGCCCAGGATCGTCACGGTGCACCAGAAACCCGGTGCGTAGGGATCTTTCATCGCGCCATCCCCTTGTTATTTTCCTGAGCATAGCAACGGCCCCGTCAGCCATCAGGTGCCGCTCGGCGCTTTATTTACGGGGGCGACGCAAGGCTTCATTGAGCTGGTCGAACAGCTCCGCCCAGTCGGCATCCTCGTTGATGCTGTCCCTCAGAAAGCCTCGCTGGGCATCGTTCCAGAAGGGTGCGTCGACCAGCTTCACATCACCCTTGAGGGGAGAGTGGCTGGTGATGAACTGGTCGATACCGACAGGGTCGTCGGGCAGGCCCAGTTGCTTGAACAGTTCGGAAAACTTGTGGATCGGCGCTTCCATGGTTCACTCCTTGGGCCGGGCCGATCGTCCACGACGCCAGCCCGGCGTTGGTTGCGAGCATCAGCTCAGTTCGCGCACTTCAGCGTGCGGCACCAGTTTCAAGTATTGCTCCATGCTCATGTGAATCAGGTGATCGTGGTCACCCGCCTCAAGATAGACATCGCCTTGGCGGGTAAGGCTCGAATCGAGCAGCATTTTCATGCCATAGGCATCCCCCAGTGCCGGCACGGCGCCACGTTCGCAATCACCGAACAGCATCGGTAGCGCACTTTCACGGGTCAGTTGCCAGGCGCCGGTCATCCGCACCTCGGTCATGTCCAGATGCCGGTTGGCCGGCAGCACGGCCATGATGTAGTTGCCATGGCGGTCATCGAGCATGACCGACTTGGCGACCCGTTCAGCAGGTACGCCCGCCGTACGGGCTGACTCAAGGCTGGTGGCCGAATGTGGATGGGGAACAATGTCGTAGTCGCAGTTGGCCTGGTCCAGGCGCTGCTGAAGGGTCTTGGCCATACGCATGATGCACCTCCGGTTTCGCCCCCACCTTCAAGTTTAGGCCGCAGCCAAGCGGCCACAGCTAAACTTCAATTACAGGCCCCCATGAGGTGACGACAGGTGATCGCTCACGGCTGGCGCGTGCTGCTATTGCTGTTGCTGCTCGGCTTTGCCTCGGGAGGGCAAACCGCGCCCGGGGGGAGCGTGTGGCTGCTTAGCATCGACGACGCCATCGGCCCGGCCAGCGCCGACTACCTGTTGCGCGGGCTGCAACAGGCACAGGCGCAGGGCGCGCAATTGCTGGTGATCCGCCTCGACACCCCCGGCGGGCTCGACAGCGCCATGCGCCAGATCAACAAGGCCATCCTTGCCAGCCCCGTGCCGGTAGCCACCTACGTTGCCCCCAGCGGTGCCCGGGCGGCCAGCGCCGGCACCTACATCCTGTACGCCAGCCACATCGCGGCCATGGCTCCCGGCACCAACCTGGGCGCCGCCACGCCGGTGCAGATCGGCATGCCGGGTAAACCCGAGAAGGCCACCGACAACAACCAAGACACCCTCGCCCGCAAACAGGTCAACGACGCCGCTGCTTACATCCGTGGCCTGGCCCAGCTGCGCGGGCGCAATGCCGACTGGGCGGAAAAGGCCGTGCGCGAGGCGGTCAGCCTGTCGGCCAGCGAGGCCCTGCGCCTGAAAGTGATCGACCAGGTGGCGAGCGACCTGCCGGAGCTGCTGCGCCAGCTCGATGGCCAGAGCCTGGTTGCCGCCGGCCAGACCGTACAACTGAAAACCGTCGGAGCCAGTGTGGTCGAGCACCTGCCGGACTGGCGCACGCGCCTGCTGGCAGTGATCACCAACCCCAGCGTGGCGCTGATCCTGATCATGATCGGGGTGTACGGCCTGCTGTTCGAATTCATCAACCCCGGCACCGGGGTCGGCGGGGTGGTCGGCGGCATCTGCCTGCTGCTGGCGCTGTATGCACTGCAGCTGCTGCCGGTGAGCTATGCCGGCGTGGCGCTGATCCTGCTCGGGCTGGCGTTCATGGTCGCCGAGGCATTCCTGCCCAGCTTCGGCGTGGTCGGTTTCGGCGGCATCGTCGCGTTCATTGCCGGCGCCGTCATCCTGATGGACACCGACGCCCCCGGCTTCGGCATCCCGCTGGCGCTGATCGCCAGCCTGGCCGTGCTCTCGGCATTGCTGCTCGGCGGCGTGCTGGGCATGGCGATCAAGGCACGCCGCAGAGCCCTGGTCAGTGGTGACGCCGGGCTGGTGGGCAGCCTGGTCACGGTGACCTTCGTGCAGGCGGACAACCCCTTCCACGGTTCGGTACAGGCCCAGGGCGAACAATGGCAGGCGCAGTGCACCACGCCACTGCAACCCGGCCAGCATGTGCGGGTGACCGCACGCAACGGCGTGATGCTGGACGTCAGCGCCACCGCGCCAACAGCGCCAGGAGAGTGACGATGTTCATGCAATTCGGTTTCGGCACACTGCTCGTGCTGGTGGCGCTACTGCTGCTGTCGGCGCTGCGCATCCTGCGCGAATACGAGCGCGGCGTGGTGTTCCAGCTTGGGCGCTTCTGGCAGGTCAAAGGCCCGGGGCTGATCATCCTGATCCCGGGGATCCAGCAGATGGTGCGGGTCGACCTGCGCACGGTGGTGCTCGACGTGCCACCGCAGGACGTGATCACCCGCGACAACGTCTCGGTCAAGGTCAACGCGGTGCTGTACTTCCGTGTGCTCGACCCACAGAAGGCGATCATCCAGGTCGAGGACTTTCTCGCGGCCACCAGCCAGCTGGCCCAGACCACCCTGCGCGCGGTGCTTGGCAAGCACGAGCTGGACGAACTGCTGGCCGAGCGCGAACAGCTCAACGGCGACATCCGCGAAGTGCTCGACGCCCAGACCGATGCCTGGGGCATCAAGGTGGCCAACGTCGAGATCAAGCATGTCGACCTGAACGAGTCGATGATCCGCGCCATCGCCCGCCAGGCAGAAGCCGAACGCGAGCGACGGGCCAAGGTGATCCATGCGGAGGGTGAGCTGCAGGCCTCGGAGAAGCTGATGCAGGCGGCGCAGATGCTGGGCAAGGAACCCGGGGCGATGCAGCTGCGCTACATGCAGACACTGGGCTCCATCGCCGGGGACAAGAGCTCGACCATCGTCTTCCCGTTGCCGATCGACCTGCTCAAGGGGCTGGTCGACCGACCACCGCAAAAGTGACTTAGACCGGCGCGCGGCGCAGCGTGGCGAGGAAGGTCGCCGCGCCGATGAACAAGCCGGCGAAGGTACGGTTCATGCGCTTTTGCTGCTTGGGCGTACGCAGCAGGCGCAGTACCCGCGAAGCCAGCCCGGTGTAGCCGGCCATCACCAGCAGGTCGACGCTGATCATGGTCACGGTGATCGCCAGGTACTGCGCCAGCAGCGGTGCATGGGGGTCGATGAACTGCGGCAGCACCGCGAGCATGAACACCAGCGCCTTGGGGTTGCTGACGTTGACCAGAAAGCCGCGGAACACCAGGCTCAGCGGCTTGCCGATTGGCCGCACGCCGGACTCGTCGCTCATGTCCATCGGCAGTGCACGCCATTGTTTGTAAGCGAGGAAGACCAGGTAGGCGACACCGAACCACTTGATCAGCTGGAAGGCGGTAGCCGAGGCGGCGAGGACGGCGCCGACACCGGCGGCGATGATGGCGATCTGCAGGATCAGGCCCAGTTGCAGGCCCAGGGCGTTCCAATAGCCACGCCAGAAACCGTACTGCAGGCCGCTGGACATCGAGGCAATGGCCCCGGCGCCCGGCGACAGACTGATGACCCAGCACGCGGCAAAGAAGGCCAACCAGGTTTCCATCGACATCACACACCTCGCTCGAACGTTTGTTACAAAACGTTAATCTACGGTTTTGGCGAAAAAATAACCAGCGGTTTTTGCAGTGCCTGTGCCGGCCTCTTCGCGGGTAAACCCGCTCCCACAGGATATGCGCTCTACCCGCGAGGGCGGCCGAACAGGCATCAACAACGCCTTAGTCAGCTTCGACGACAGAATCCTTGGCCACGGTCGCAACCTCAGCCCCCCGCCAGCGCCGCACGGCCTTCTGGAAGAACTGGCTGTTCGGCACCTGCACCAGCGCCCCGCCCGCCTCGGGGGTTTCCATCAGCGTGGTGTAGAGCAGGTTGATGGCGATCACCCGGCCCTTCACCCCTGGCTTGTCGGTGGTGTCGACCAGCTCGACCACATCGCCGATGCGAAATGGCCCGACAGTGAAGATCAGCACCGCGCAGAGCAGGTTGGAAAGCACGCTCCAGATGGCGAAGAAGGCCACCGCCGCCACCGCGACAAAGCCCGACAAGGCCGTCCACAGCACCGTGGCGGACACGCCCATGCGCTCCAGCACGAACAGCAAGCCGCTGCCCATGATCAGCCAGCGCAGGGCACCGCGCACCGGCACCATCAGCTCGTGCGGCAAGGGGTAGCGTTCGCCCAGGCTCTTCAACCCACGGGCGACCATGCGCTGCAGGACGAACGCAACGATCAGGATCAGCAGGATCTGCAACCCCAGCCAGAACGTGTCCATCCATTGCCCTGGCAGCAAGGAGCGCAGCTCCTCCATCAGGACAGCGCCTCGAGCTCGGACTGCATGCTTTCCAGGGTTTCCAGCGCCTCCATCCAGGCCTCTTCCAGCTCGCCTTCGCGTTGCTTGAGCTTGGTCTGGCGGGCCAGCAGGTCGCGCAGCTCGTCCTTGCGCGCGGCCTCGTACAGCCCGCTGTCGCTCAGTGCGGCCTCGATTTCCGCCAACTGGGCATGCACCTGGTTGAGCTCGGTTTCGAGCTTGTCGGCAGCTTTCTTGTGCGGCGCCAACTGCTGACGCAGGGCGGCAGCGGCCTGGCGTTGAGCCTTCTTGTCCGTCTTGTCCGGGTTGACCGGCGCAGTACTGACGGGCGCGTTGCGCTGGCGGTACTCGACCAGCCAACGGCTGTAGTCGTCGAGGTCGCCGTCGAAGGTGTCGACCTTGCCGTCGGCCACCAGCAGGAAGTCGTCGGTGGTGCTCTTGAGCAGGTGACGGTCGTGGGAGACCACCACCACGGCACCTTCGAACTCCTGCAGGGCCATGGTCAGGGCCAGGCGCATTTCGAGGTCGAGGTGGTTGGTGGGTTCATCGAGCAGCAGCAGGTTGGGCCGTTCCCAGGCAATCAGCGCCAGGGCCAGACGGGCCTTCTCGCCACCGGAGAAGTTGACCACCGGCTCGTCGACACGGTTGCCGTGGAAGTCGAAACCACCGAGGAAGTCGCGCAGCGTCTGCTCACGCTCAGTTGGCGCGATGCGCTGCAGGTGCAGCAGCGGGCTGGCCTTGTCGTCCAGCGAGTCGAGCTGGTGCTGGGCGAAGTAGCCGACGGCGAGGTTCTCGCCGCGCACCAGGCGACCGGCCAACGGCTGCAACTCACCGGCAAGGTTCTTGATCAGCGTCGACTTGCCCGCGCCGTTGGGGCCGAGCAGGCCGATGCGCGCGCCTGGCACCAGCTGCAACTTGACCTTCTCGAGGATGGCCTTGTCGCCATAGCCCAGGCGGGCTTCGGACAGGTCGAGCAACGGGCTGGAGATTTTCTCCGACTCGCGGAAGACGAAGTCGAACGGCGAATCGACATGCGCCGCCGTCAGCTCTTCCATGCGCTCCAGGGCCTTGATCCGGCTCTGCGCCTGGCGGGCCTTGGTGGCCTGGGCCTTGAAGCGGGCAATGTATTTTTCCATGTGCGCGCGCTGCGCCTGCTGCTTCTCGTAGGCCTGCTGCTGTTGCGCCAGGCGTTCGGCGCGGGTGCGCTCGAAGGCGCTGTAGCCGCCCTTGTAGAGATTGAGCTTGCGCTGCTCGACGTGCAGCACATGGTCGACCACGGCGTCGAGGAAGTCGCGGTCGTGGGAGATCAGCAGCAGCGTGCCCGGGTAGCCTTTGAGCCAGTCTTCCAGCCACAGGATGGCATCGAGGTCGAGGTGGTTGGTCGGTTCGTCGAGCAGCAGCAGGTCGGACGGGCACATGAGTGCCTGGGCCAGGTTCAGGCGCATCCGCCAGCCACCGGAGAAGTCACCGACGCGGCGGTCCATCTGCTCGTTGGTGAAGCCAAGGCCGGCCAGCAGCTTGCGCGCGCGGGCGTCGGCCGTGTAGCCGTCGGCGCTGTCCAGCTCACTGTGCAGGCGCGCCAGCGCGGTACCGTCGTGCGCCTGTTCGGCAGCCGCCAGCTCGGCCTGGACCTTGCGCAGGCGCACGTCGCCATCGAGCACATAGTCCACGGCGATGCGCTCGAGGGTATCGACCTCCTGGCGCATGTGGGCGATGCGCCAGTCGCCCGGCAGCAGGCAGTCGCCGCCATCGGGCGACAGCTCACCGCGCAGCAAGGCGAACAGGCTGGATTTACCGGCGCCGTTGGCGCCGATCAGGCCGGCCTTGTGACCGGTGTGCAGGGTCATCTCGGCGCCTTCTAGCAGGCGCTGCGGACCACGCTGTAAAGTGAGGTTGGATAGTCTGATCATGATGGTCGCGGAGTCTACCAGCTTCGCTGACCACTAGCGCGAGTGAAACCATGCACACCGACCTGTGGAATCATGCCCTGGCGCTGTATGCGCGGCCGGGCGTCGAAGCCGCCTGCCTGACCCTGCAAGAGCTGGGCGGCGATGTCTGCCTGCTGCTCTGCGGCACCTGGCTGCAGGCGCAGGCCGTGGCCGTTGACGAAACACGCATCCGGGCGCTGCAGGCCGTGGCCGGCCCCTGGCAGCGGGAGGTGGTCATGCCGCTGCGGGCACTGCGCCGGCAATGGCGCGAACACGCACTGGCCGACCCGCAACTGGCCGTGCTGCGCGAACACGTGAAGGCGCTGGAGTTACAGGCTGAACGCACACTGCTGGAGCGTTTGGCGCTAGTGGCGCAGGCGTGGCCTGCTGTAGCTGGCGACAGCGAAGGATGGTTGAGCCGGCTTGCACCGGCCCAGGCCCATGACCACGACGCGCTGCAACAGCTGCGCGTCGCGGCCCGGGAGCTTCAGGAGGCCGTGGACGGCGACTGAGCTGGGGTGCTGGCAGGTGCTGCTGGTGTAGCCGGGCTGGCCGCTGCGGCAGGTGCTGCGTTGCCGGCAGGCACCGCTGGCTTGCTGGCGACAGGTTTGGCGGCAGCGGGTTTGGCCGGGGCTTTGGCAACGGCTGGCTTGGCTGGCGCTTTGGCGGCAGCGGGCTTGGCGGCCGGTTTGGCTGGTGCCTTGGCCACGGCAGGCTTGGCCGCGGCTTTGGCGGCAGCAGGTTTCGCGGCCGGCTTGGCGGCGGCAGCTTTGACCGGGGCCTTGGCAGCAGCAGGTTTGGCGGCTGGCTTGGCGGCTGGCTTGGCAGCGGCAGCTTTAGCCGGGGCTTTGGCAGCAGCAGGCTTGGCAGCTGGCTTGGCGGCGGCAGCTTTAGCCGGGGCTTTGGCAGCAGCAGGCTTGGCGGCTGGCTTGGCAGCGGCAGCTTTAGCCGGGGCTTTGGCAGCAGCAGGTTTGCCGGCTGGCTTGGCAGCGGCGGATTTGGCCGGGGCTTTGGCAGCAGCAGGCTTGGCGGCCGGCTTGGCAGCCGCTTTTGGTGCCACCGCGCGCAGGTCGAGTGCCTTGGCCGCCGCTTCGCGCACCTTGCCGACACCCTGGGCCAGTTTCAGGCTTTCCTGGGCATCACGCTTGAGTTGCTGAATATAAGTACGGGTCTGGGCCTGGCGGTCCTTGAGCGACTCGAGCAGCCCTTCAAGTTCACCAGCGGCTTTCTGTGCCTTGCCTTGTGCCTTGGCTTTGCCGGCCTTGGCGGCGTCCTGCAACTTCAGGCGGGCACCGTGCAGTTTTTCCTGTGCCTTGCCGCGTTGTTTTTCCAACTTGGCCAACAGTTTCTCGGCATCCGCCAGCGCTTGAGAGCAGGCATCTTCCAGATGTTCGAGCAGGCTGCCCGAAAGTTGCTGAAGCAGGTGCAATGGCGTACTGACTGGCTTCTTTTTAGCCGACATGATTTACCTCCTGGCTGACGAGAGTGCGGCTCATACTATGCTTCTGCTGCTACTGCCGCTAGGGCATGTTGACAGTATCAGTAGCGCCGCGTTGCATGCCTGGGCAAAGTTGTTGTCTTGCAGCAAAAAACAAGTGTAGTTGGTCATTATTGTATTGCGGACATTTGCACATATTCCGCCAACAAGGCTGGCATACTTCGTCCTCACTGCAGCAGGACTCGACCATGCCACGTTATCTGATGCTCGGCTTGTGCCTGGCGGCCCCGCTTGCGCTGGCCGCCCCCGAAAGTAATACCGACAACGACCTGGCCTACAGCATCGGCGCCAGCCTGGGCGAACGGCTGCGCCAGGAAGTGCCGGGCCTGCAACTCGATGCGCTGGTCGAAGGCTTGCGCCAGGCTTATCAGGGCGAACCGCCACGGGTGGCCAAATCACGCATGCAGGCGCTTCTGCAACAGCACGACGAACAGGCCAGCGCGGCTGCCGAGCAGGCCCGGGTGGATACGCTGCTGGCAGCAGAAAAGCGCTTCATGGCCGCGGAACGTGCACGTGCGGGTGTACACGAATTGCCCGAGGGCATCCTCTACAGCGAGCTGGCCAGCGGCGCCGGCGCACAACCCAAAGCCAGCGGCAGCGTGCAGGTGCGGTATGTGGGCAAGCTGCCGGATGGCACAGTGTTCGACCAGAGCGAGAAACCGCAGTGGTTCAAGCTCGGCTCGGTCATCGAGGGCTGGCAGGTGGCACTGCCAAAAATGAAGGCGGGGTCGAAATGGCGGCTGGTGATCCCTTCGGCGCAAGCCTATGGCGCCGAAGGTGCGGGCGACCTGATCGCGCCCTACACCCCCCTGGTGTTCGAGATCGAACTGCTGGCCGTGGCCGACTGAGTCAGGCCTGCACCGCGTCCTCGGCCTTGTGCGCGTTGTGCAGCACTTCGATTAGGCAGTCTTCCAGCTCGAAACGCTCGTGCAACAGGCTGCCCAGCTTGCCGAGCTTCTCGGCGAAGCGCTCGGGGTCGGTGCATTCGCCCTTGTCGCAATGGTCGTTGAAAGCCAGGGCAATCTGGGTACTTTCATCGATGCGGGGGTTGATCTGCGTGGCAAGCTCCAGGCCGCGGGTGTCGCCAAAGGCCTTGGCTTCACTGACCAGTTGCTCGCTGACTTCGAAGTGCCAGGCTGACACGTAGTCGACCAGCACCCCGCAGAAATCGCGGTTCTGGTCCTTGTCGGCAAAGGCCGGCTTGGCATCGCGCAATGCGCGGAAGGCTTGCACCAATTCCTGGCGCTCCTCCAGCCAACGATCGATCAGCTTGTGAACACCGCCCCAGCGTTCCTGGGCGTTCTGGCAACTATCGAGCATGGCGATCTCTTCCCTTCTGGGTAGATGCCGCTGCACCTCGCGACACAAGTGCGTGGCACAAAGGTGACATCAGCAGGACGGCATCGGGCAGTTGTGATTTCGGTATCCGTGCTGGGAGATTATTCCCGTGCGACTTGGCCTTCAAGGTACGCAGCACACAAAGTTCATACAAGCGTTTAATACCCTTCCTACACACCGTTGGTCGAGCAACACCTTGTGCATTGCCTTGGATCAACCCGCCGCGCCCTGGCGCAGCCGATACGCCAGTAGCCATGACAGCGGCAGTGCGGCGAGCAACAGGAATGCCAGCAGGCTCCACTCCGGCAAGGTCAGGTCGAGGAAGCTCCAGCTGATGGATACGCAATCCGGGCTACCGAGCAACAGCAACCTGGCGATTTCGCCAATCGGCCGCTGCATCAGGTGCATCACCGGCAGTGGGCAATCCACCACCGGCAGCGGCTCGCCTTGCAACCAGACATGCCGCCCGGCCAGTAGCGCGCCGCCAAGCGCGCACAGCAGCGTCAGCCACGCATAACCGCGCAGGCCACGTACCCCAGGCAAATGGATGACCGCCACCAGGCTGATCAGCGCGTACAGCCCGAGCATCAGGCGCTGGCTGAAGCACAGGGCGCAGGGTGCCAGGCCAACGACGGACTCCAGGCGAAACGACGCCACGAGCACGGCAAACGAGGCCAGGAAAGCGGGAAGGAACAAGCTGCGCAAGCAGGCCAGCGACATGGGCAATGGATGTCCGCGAAAGGAAAAAGTGACTTGAAACGGTAGAGGAAAGGGGCGCTTTGTATCAAGGCGCTACAGCGGGGACAAGTCGCTGATTGGCAACGAATCAATGCTGCGGAAGGTAGGAATAATCCGGCGGCTGACGGAGAAAAATCGCTCGATCACATGAAGATGTGAATTACCCGCCAAGCCCGCACCAGCGTACGGGCTTGGCAAGCGGTCAAGCCTGGACGCCCTCAGGCAGCGGCAGGGCCAGCAGGCGCTCATCGAGCAGCCCCAAGCCCTCCTGGAACAGCTGGTTGCTGCGTTCGGTCTCGCCCAGCCCAGCCAGCAGCCGCGCCAGTTCGGCGCAGGTTTCCGGGTTGCGCTGCAGCCGCAGGCTGCTTTCCAGGTAATCGCGGGCCTTGCCCCACAAGCGGTTTTGCAAGCTCAGGCGGCCGAGGGTCAGCAGCAGGCTTGGGTCCTGCGAATGGTCTTTCAACCAGCCCTCGGCGGCCTGCAGTTGACGCGCCGGGTCATCGCCGCGCACTAAGCCATACAGGCGCGCCAGGTGGCTTTCGTAATTGCGCTTGAGCGCGCCAAGCAACACCTGCTCGGCCTCGCCCTGGGCACCCAGCTGGCGCAACTGCTCGGCGTAGGCCAGCACCAGCCCTGGCTCCTGGCGCTGCGCCGCGGTGAGCTGCTGCCAGGCGCGCTCCAACGCCTGGCGCGCGGTCTGTGGGTCGGTGCCACGGGTCACCGCCAGGCCAAGGTTCTGGCCCCAGGCGCGCCGCTCAAGCTCGGCCAGCTCGTTGGCTGGCAGCACCTTGTGCTTGCGCAGGTCGGGCAGCAGACGGATCAGCGCCGGCCAGTCATCGCGCTCCAGGTGCAGGCGCTGCAGCAGGCGCAATACCTGGGCGTTGTTCGGATGACGCTCCTGCATGGCCTGCAGCGCTTCGAGTGCCCCCTCGCTTTCACCGCGGTCCATCTGCAACTGGGCATGGGTGAGGGCAATGGCCAGTTCGGCCTGGGGCTGACGCTCCAGCGCACGCTCGAGCAGGTTGTCGCGGTCTTCGACACGACCCTGCTCGTTGGCGGCGCGGGCGGCGCCAAGGTAGTAAAGCAGGGGTTGCCGTTCGGATTCGGCGGCGCGCTGCAGGTGGCGCTGGGCGCTGCTCCAGCGACCTTCGGCCAGGTCCAGCTGGCCTTGCTCAATGGCGATCCGGGTACGGCGGCCACGGTTGCGCCGCGACCAGGGGTTGACCACGCCACTGGAGGTCAGCACCAGCCCCACCAGATAGCGCAGCACCAGCAGCAACACAACGATGCCGACCAGCGCCCCCAGTGCCGCCCACAGCCCCGACTGATAGCGGAAGCCGCCGTAGGCGATCAGCACGTAGCCGCTGTGCTTGGCGATGGCAATGCCCAGCGCTGCGGCGACGACGATCGCCAGCACCGCCAGCAGGTAGACGCGCTTCATGGCTTGGCCCCTTCAGCTTCGGCCGGCAGGTGGCGACGCTGGATGTAGGCCTGCACGGCGGCCAGGCTTTCGCTGAGGTCTGGGGTCACCACCGACACCGGTTGCTCGGCCAGCTGGTTGAGGCTGTCGAGCATGGCTTTGCTTTGCGGGTTGTCCGGGTTGAAGTTGGCCAATAGCACGCTGCGCGCATCGTCCAGCGCCTGGGCGTAGACCTTGGCCTCGCCATTGAGTGCGGCCCACTGGGCCTGCTCGATGGTCAGGCTGAGCGCCAGGCGCAGTTGGTTGAGCGACTGCCCGGAGAGCAGCGGGCGCACGTTGTCGTCAGCGTTGAACTCGATCTGGAAGTACTTGGAGAGCTCCGCCCACCACTGCGACCAGCGGCTGGGGCCGTCACCGTCGGCGGTGAGCGCGCCCATGGCATCGGCCTGGCTGTCGAATTCCGGCGACTGGGCACTGAGCTGCTGCACCTGTTCACGCTGGGCGGCGAGCTTGAGGAACAGCCCGGTGCGGTCTGGCTGCTGGGTGCTGTTGAGCGTGGCCAGGCTGCGCGCCAGTTGTTCGCGGGCGGCGAACGCGCCTGGGTCGCTCTGTTCGCGGAGGATCTCGTCGGCGCCCTCGACCAGCGCCTTGGCGCTGGCGATGTCCTGCAGTGCCGAAAGCCGCAGCGTGGCCAGGCGCAGCAAGTGTTCGGCCTCGGCCAGGCGCCATTCCTTGCGGCTTTCGCCGAGAGCGGTTTCAAGGCGCTGACTCAGCCGCTGCTGGTCGCCCTGCAGTTGCGCTACCAGCCGCCGACGGTCCTCCAGCTCGCTGGCTGCGGGCAGGCTGGCCAGTTGTGCGCTGAGCTGCTGCTCGCGTTGCTGCAACGCATCGGCGCGCTGGTTGAGCGCTTGCAGATGCTCGCCCTGGCCCTGTTCGCTGCCTTGCAACTGGCGCACCTGCCAGGCACCCCAGCCGCCGATCGCGACCCCGGCGGCGCCCAGCAGCAGGGCCAGCACCGCCACGCCGCTGCCAGAGCGTCGAGCCGGTGCGGTAGTGATTTCCGGCGCCTCGGGCACCGATTTCTGTTCAGTGTGGGGCAAGACCGTTTCGCTCACGTATCCATCCTTTGCATGGCGGCGCATCGCTCAAGCTTAGCGCCTTAAGGGGCAGGTACAGCAGTTTGCTGCACGGCTGCCAGCAAGGCCGCGGCACTGGCGCCACGGCAATCCACAATCTGTCGGGCGCCCAACGCGCGGGCCTGTTCGGCGACCCGCGGGCTGGGCACGAACAAGGGCAGGCGTGAAAGCCTTGGCCAGTCCGTTCCCGCTATCTGTTGCAAGTGTTCAAGACCCTGCCCACTGCTGACCACCAGGCCATTGAGGCGTTCCCCATCGACGCGGCGCGCCAGCGTGCCCGTCGGATAGTGCGGCAGGCAGCGGCGATACAGTTCCAGATAATCGACACTAGCACCTTGCTCTGCAAGACGCTCGGCCAGCAGTTCGCGACCTCCCACGCCACGCACGATCAGGACACGGGGCACAGACCGCGCGATGGCCTCGCGCAGGGCCGGCAGGCCGAGCAAGGCCTCGCTGTCATCACCGGTCGCCGGGAAGCTTACCCGCAGCCCGCGGCCCTGGAGGATCCGCGCCGTCGCCTCGCCCACCGTGAACCAGCCCTCGGGCGGTGGCGCGATGCCGGCCTGGTCGAGCTGCTCGAGCAGCAGGCGCGCAGCCGGCTTGCTCACCACGATGATCGCCTGCGCCTGGGCGATGCCGCGCAGGCGATGGAGCTGCGCGGTGTCCGGCGCGATCGCTTCAATCGCCAGCAACGGCAGGCTGGCACTGGCAATGCCCGCCTCGGCCAGTGACTGCGCCAGTGCCGCACAGTCCTCTTCAGGGCGGGTCAGCAGCAGGCGCCAGGGGCTCACGGGTGGCCGGCCTCGCCGTAGACTTCCTTGAGGATCGCCTCGGCGCCCTGGCCGAGCAGGTCCTCGGCAACCTGCACGCCCAGCGCCTCGGCGTTGGCGCGCGGGGCGCGGGCATCGGCCACCAGCAGGGTGCCGCCGGATGGCTGGCCGACCAGGCCACGCAGCCACAACTGCTCGCCCTCGAGCACCGCGTAGCAGGCGATGGGCACCTGGCAACCACCGTTCAGGCGTTTGTTCAGGGCACGCTCGGCAACCACTCGGTCGGCGGTATCGATGTGGTGCAGCGGCGCCAGCAGCGCATGGATCTCGCTGTCGGCGCTGCGGCATTCGATGCCCACCGCGCCCTGGCCACCGGCCGGCAGGCTGTCGTCGACGCTGATGGTGTCGGTGATGCGGTCCTCGAAGCCCAGGCGGATCAGGCCGGCTGCGGCGAGGATGATGGCGTCGTACTCGCCGGCGTCGAGCTTGGCCAGGCGGGTGTTGACGTTGCCGCGCAGGAAACGGATCTCGAGGTCGGGGCGGCGCGCCAGCAACTGGGCCTGGCGACGCAGGCTGGAGGTGCCGACGATGCTGCCGGCCGGCAGTGCGTCGAGGCTTTGGAAGGTATTGGAAACGAAGGCATCGCGCGGGTCTTCGCGTTCGCAGATGCAATACAGGCCCAGGCCTTCGGGGAAGTCCATGGGCACGTCCTTCATCGAATGCACGGCGATGTCGGCTTCGTTGTCGAGCAGGGCGGTTTCCAGTTCCTTGACGAACAGGCCCTTGCCGCCGATCTTCGCCAGCGGCGCGTCGAGCAGCTTGTCGCCGCGGCTGACCATCGGCACCAGGGTGACCAAGAGGCCAGGGTGGGCCTGCTCCAGGCGGGCTTTTACATACTCGGCCTGCCACAGGGCCAAGGCACTTTTACGGGTGGCAATGCGGATTTCGCGAGTGGACATGAAGCGCCCCGATGCAGAGAAATGCCGCTGATGATAACAGCTCCTCCTGCTGTGCCCGCAGATTCAGATCATCAATCCGTGCTGGTTCTTTCGCGGGTAAACCCGCTCCCACAGGGTTGATCGCAGGCCTGTGGGAGCGGGTTTACCCGCGAAAGAACGGGAAGGTCTCAGTGCAACGACTGCATCATCTTGCGCACACCGGCCACATGGCGCCGGCTGACGGTCAGCGCGTCACCGTCCAGGCCTTTGAGATAGAGCTGGAAATGCCCCAGCGGCGTACGTTGCAGGCGCTCGATGCGCTCGCGGGCGACCAGGGCGTTGCGGTGGATACGCACGAAGCGCTCGCCAAACTCGTCCTCCAGCGCCTTGAGCGGTTCATCGAGCAGGACTTCACCGGCCTCGTGGCGCAGGGTGACGTATTTGTGATCAGCGATGAAATAGATGACCTGCGGCAGGGGGATCAGCTCGATGCCCTTGCGCGTGCGGGCACTGATGTGGCTGCGTGGGCCGCCGGTTTCACCGGCAGGCCGGGTCAACGCCGCCAGCTGGGCGCGATTGGGTTTTTCGGCGCGGCGCAGCGCGTCGCGCAGGGCCTGGGGCTGGATCGGCTTGTCGACATGGCTGAGGGTGCTTTCCTTGAAAGCCTGGCTGCCGTATTCATCATCGCCGGTGCAGAACACCACGGCAGGCGGCGCCTCGCGCTCGCACAGCCGCGCGGCGACCTGCAGGCCATCGAGGCCCGGCATGCCGATATCGAGCAACACCACGTCGGGCTTGAGGCTTTCGATCAATGCCAGGGCCTCATCGCCGTTGGTGGCGCTGGGCTCCATCACGGTGTAGCCCTCCAGCTCGCCGAGCAACCGGCTCAGGCGTTCGCGGGCTTGGGGTTCGTCATCAACGATCAGGACATTCATAATTGCGCTGGATTCCTGAGTGAGTCTCGCACGGGTATAGCGTAGACAGGTGTGGGGTGACTGGTAAGCGGTCACGCTACAGACCGGTGCGAAGGCCAAAGATTCACTGGCCTGGCAGATTCACCGCCAGTCCTTTGTCCAACTGTAGACGGTCCGTGGAACACTGCCGTTCAATCGTTGAATCTGCCATGCACCCTCTATATCAGACGATTCTCTCGACCAGCGCCCCTGCGGTGGCGGGCGCAACCCTGCTATGATCGCGGCACTTTTTTCGTTCACGCCTTCAACGAGTGAATCCATGAGCACCGACAAGACCAATCAGTCCTGGGGCGGCCGCTTCAGTGAGCCCGTCGACGCCTTCGTCGCCCGTTTCACCGCCTCGGTCGATTTCGACAAGCGCCTGTACCGCCACGACATCATGGGTTCGATCGCCCACGCCACCATGCTGGCGCAGGTCGGCGTGCTCAGCGATGCCGAGCGCGACACCATCATCGATGGCCTGAAGACCATCCAGGGCGAGATCGAGGCTGGCAGTTTCGACTGGCGCGTCGACCTGGAAGACGTGCACATGAACATCGAAGCACGCCTGACCGACCGCATCGGCATCACCGGCAAGAAGCTGCACACCGGCCGTAGCCGCAACGACCAGGTGGCCACCGACATCCGCCTGTGGCTGCGCGACGAGATCGACCTGATCCTGGCCGAGATCACCCGCCTGCAGCAGGGCCTGCTGGAGCAGGCCGAGCGCGAAGCCGAGACCATCATGCCCGGCTTCACCCACCTGCAGACCGCCCAGCCGGTGACCTTCGGCCACCATCTGCTGGCCTGGTTCGAAATGCTCAGCCGTGACTACGAGCGCCTGGTCGATTGCCGCAAGCGCGCCAACCGCATGCCCCTGGGCAGCGCCGCACTGGCCGGTACCACCTACCCGATCGACCGTGAACTGACCTGCAAGCTGCTGGGCTTCGAAGCCGTGGCCGGCAACTCGCTAGACGGCGTTTCGGACCGTGACTTCGCCATCGAATTCTGCGCCGCCGCCAGCATCGCGATGATGCACCTGTCGCGCTTCTCCGAAGAGCTGGTGCTGTGGACCAGCGCCCAGTTCCAGTTCATCGACCTGCCCGATCGCTTCTGCACCGGCAGCTCGATCATGCCGCAGAAGAAGAACCCGGACGTACCCGAGCTGGTGCGTGGCAAGAGCGGTCGTGTGTTCGGCGCCCTGACCGGCCTGCTGACCCTGATGAAAGGCCAGCCTTTGGCCTACAACAAGGACAACCAGGAAGACAAAGAGCCGCTGTTCGACGCCGCCGACACCCTGCGCGACTCGCTGCGCGCCTTTGCCGACATGATCCCGGCGATCAAGCCCAAGCACGCGATCATGCGTGAAGCGGCCCTGCGTGGTTTCTCCACCGCCACTGACCTGGCCGACTACCTGGTGCGCCGTGGCCTGCCGTTCCGTGATTGCCACGAGATCGTTGGCCATGCGGTCAAGTATGGCGTGGACACCGGCAAGGACCTGGCCGAGATGAGCCTGGACGAGCTGCGCCAGTTCAGCGACCAGATCGAGCAGGATGTGTTTGCCGTACTGACGCTGGAAGGCTCGGTCAATGCCCGTAACCACATCGGCGGTACCGCGCCGGCGCAGGTGCGTGCGGCCGTGGTGCGCGGCAAAGAGCTGCTGGCTTCGCGTTAAGCGATCAGCCGTAGGACCAATCGCGGGGCAAACCCGCTCCCACGCAGCCTTGCACGGGCTGCGTGGGAGCGGGCTTGCCCCGCGATCGTTTCCGGCTTAGCGCTTGCCGCTCTTGACCATTTCCAGGAATGCCGGCATCGCCGCGTCCTTGTCCGCTACGATCCGCGCCATATGCGGGTTCTCGCGCAGCTTGTCGAGCAGCGCCCTGGCTTGCGGGAAGTCTTCCAGGAAGTCGATGTTCAGCACCTTCTTGCCCACCAGGCAGGCCAGGTCCACCGAGAAGCAGAACATCAGGTCGGCGATGGTCAGTTGCTCACCCGCCACATAAGGCGCGAACTTGCCATTGCGCTTGAGGGTGGCAAAGCCTGCCAGCAGGTCGGCCCGCGCCCGCTCCTTGATCAGCGGCTCCACCGCCGCGCCAAAGAACGCCTCGGCATAGCAGGTACGCGCTGGCAGCTCGATATACAGCTCGATTTCCCTGAGCAGCTCGCGGACCTTGGCCTGGCCGAAGGCATCGGCGGGCAGCAGCGCCTTGCCGGGCTGGGTCTGCTCGATGTAGTCGAGAATCACGCCAGTCTCGCTGAGAAAACCATGCTCGGTCTCCAGCACCGGCACCTTGCCGCGCGGGCTCACCGCCAGGGCCTGGGGCGCCTGGCCGCCGAAGAACAGTACTTCTTCGAACGGCAAGCCTTTCTCCAGCAGCGCCAGCTTGACCATGTTGTAGTAGTTGCTGACCGCGAATCCATGAAGCTTGAGCATTGAGACAGCCTCCAGGCCGTGTGGGGATGGCCGGGCTGTTATAGCGCCCTTCCCCAACCATGGCCAGCGTCATGGGCGCGGTCGATGGCCGGGCATTGCCGAAGCAGGCATGGCAAACTGTGCACCTCACCACAGGAGCACCGCCATGAGCGAACCCCAAGACATCGACAGCAATGATGAAGAAGATTTCGCCGAGGCCACACTGACCCAGGCCATCGAAAACCAGATCGAAAGCGGCGAACCGCCCGCGGCCAAGGCCACGTTCAACAAGCTGACCCTGGTCGGCTACGAGCGTGAAGACATCCTCAACCTCATGGCCCACGTGCTGGCCATCGAGATCGACGCCATGCTCGACGAGGACCGTGCGTTCGACACCGAGTGGTACGAAACCGCCCTGCGCGCCTTGCCGGAGCTGCCACCTGAGGCGGATCAAGGCGACATCGAGTAACCCTGACTACACTCCTGACTTCATCCTTGTCTGGAAGTCAGGAGTCGCCCTATGTCCTTCACCCCCGAACTGATCGCCGAACTGGAAGTGCTCGCCCTGTTCAACCTGGACAATCACCAGGAAGGCATCAAGGTTGGCAGCACCGCTTCCCCCGCCCTTATCGCCGCAGCCCAGCGCCTGTACGACAAAGAGCTCACCGACCAGCCTGATGGTGGCTACCTCACCAGCCTGGGCAACGATGCCGCCGAAAGCGTCCGGTTGCTCCTGAACATCCTCAAGACGCCACAGCCGGCCTGATTTCGCCAAGCCCGCCCTCACGTCTGGTGGGAGCGGGCTTGCCCCACGATGCGCCGCAAACTGGCGCTGTAAATCTGACGCCAAAAACCCAGCAACCCCTTATCCGACCGCACCACTCAGGCTAAACTCGCCACTGCTCCGCAGCCCGCCTGAGTGCGCAATGAACCACCCTCACGAAATTCGCCCCGACATCGCCCAAGGCATCGACCGCAAGGAGCTGTCGCGGCTGCGTGCGCGCTTTCTGAAGGTCAGCCAGGGGCGCCTGGGGCGTGCAATGGAGGGGCTGTCGACGCGCCAGCAACAGGTCATCACGCTGTTGCCGCTGTTCTTCCACGTCAACCACCCACTGCTGCCAGGCTATGTCTCGGGTACTACACCCGCAGGTGTCTCGGGCTTCGAGCCAGAGGCCGAATTGCTGGCCGAAGCCCAGCGCCTGACCCGCTCGTTCACCTACAAGGCCCGCCACGGCAACCCACCGCAACCGATCCACGGGCTGTTCCTGATGGGCAGCCTGGGCACCCTGGCCCAGGCCGAGCAGAGCGACATGGATGTGTGGGTGTGCCACGCCGCGGACCTGAGCGAACAGGCCCTGGGCGAATTGCGCCGCAAATGCCAGCTGCTCGAGGCCTGGGCGGCCAGCCAGGGGGCCGAGGTGCACTGCTTCCTCATCGATGCGCAGGGCTTCGTCCAGGGCGCGCGCGACAGCCAGCTCAGCTCGGACGACTGCGGCACCACCCAGCACTACCTGTTGCTCGACGAGTTCTACCGCACCGCCATCTGGCTGGCCGGGCGCACCCCGCTGTGGTGGCTGGTGCCGGTGTACCAGGAGCACAACTACCGCGACTACACCCAGACCTTGCTGTCCAAGCGCTTCATTCGGGCCCGTGACGATATCGACCTGGGCCACCTGGCGCACATTCCCCAGGAGGAATACGTTGGCGCCGGGCTGTGGCAGCTGTTCAAGGGCATCGACTCGCCCTACAAGTCACTGCTCAAGCTGCTGCTCACCGAGGTCTACGCCAGCGAGCACCCACAAGTGCGCTGCCTGAGCCTGGACTTCAAGCAGGCGGTGTTCGCCAACCACCTGGAGCTGGACGCGCTCGACCCCTACGTGATGGTCTACCGGCGCATCGAAGCTTACCTGCTGCAACGCGGCGAAACCGCCCGCCTGGAACGGGTGCGGCGCAGCCTGTACCTGAAAGTGAACAAGAAGCTCAGCAACCTCGCTTCGCGCAGCGGTGGCTGGCAACGCCGCCTGCTGGCGAAGCTGGCCGAGGAGTGGGGCTGGGACGAGCGCCAACTGGCCCTGCTCGACAGCCGCAGCCAATGGAAGGTGCGCCAGGTGGCCGTCGAGCGCCGTGAGCTGGTGGCCGAACTGAACCACAGCTACCGCTTCCTCAGCGAGTTTGCCCGCACCCAACAGGCCGACAGCCGCGCCGACCCGCGCGAACTCAACGTGCTCGGCCGGCGCCTGTACGCAGCCTTCGAGCGCCGCGCCGGGAAGATCGAGGTGATCAATCCGGGCATCGCCCCGGACCTGGCCGAAGACACCCTGACCCTGGTGCAGTCGGCCAACCGCAAGGAGCCCGGCACGCATCACTGGGGGCTGTACAACGGCAACCTGGGGGTGCACGAATGGGAGCACTTCAGCCCGATCAAGCGCTGCCGCGAACTGCTCGAACTGCTCACCTGGGCCCACCGCAACGGGGTGATCGACAGCAGCACGCGGATTGCCTTGCACCCAGGTGTCAGCGATCTCAATGATTTCGAGCTGTTCAACCTGATCGGCAGCCTGCAGCAGAGCATCGTGCTGCCGCTGGAGACGGTCAGTGAAGCCCGCCTGCTGCAACCGAGCGTGGCCGACGAAATCCTTTTGCTGGTCAACGTCGGTGTCGACCCACTGCGCCACCACCGCGACCTGAACATCCTGATGACCACCGAGCGCACCGACTCGCTCAGCTACGCCGGGGTGCGCGAAAACCTGGTGCTGACCCTCGACCAGGTCACCCTCAACAGTTGGAACGAGGTGCTGGTGCAGCGCTATGACGGCGAGCATGCCCTGATGCGCTGCCTGCGTGACCACCTCAACAGCCTTGGCCGGCGTAGCCACCGCCCGCGGGTGCGGGTGCGCTGCTACTGTCACAACCGCGCCCAGGCCATCAGCCAGCGGGTAGAGGAGATCTTCGCGACCGCGCAACGGCTGCTCGACCAAGGCCTCAACCACCGTTACCTGCTGCAGGTGGCCCAGCACACCCATGTACTGGAGCTGCTGCCGGGGCAGGTCACCCTGACCACCCTCGACGACCAGGATGGCGTGCTGGCGGCACTGGGCGAGGTCCGCAGCGCCTACAGCCCACTGCATCTGGATGCCAATGCCTTGCAGGACCACGACCTGCCGCTGGTCCTCGAGCAAGGCCGGCCAGGCTGTATCCAGGTGTTCTACCGCCTGCTCGATGGTTGGGCCGACCTGTATGTGCTGGATGAGCACAACGTCTTGTGGCAGCAGCGCGTGGTGCTGCAGGACGAGCAACACCTGTTGCTGCCACTGCATCGCTTTCTGCGGTCGATGGTGATGCGCCGCGATGCCCAACTGCCGCTGGAGAGCCTGCAGCAAGCGTCGCTGGAGATCGCCTATTGCCAGTTGCTGCCCTCAGGTTTGGGCAAGGCTCGCAGCCTGGAGCCACGCCAGGCGCCGCTGGACGGCCGCAGCCAGCCTTACTACGAGGTCCAGGCGATTGTGCAGGGCGGAGCGGGCGGCGCCGTACACGTCACGCTCTATTGCGATCAGCAGGAGTTTTCCGAGCTGGAACACGGCGACCAACTGTATGCCGTGGCCGCCCGGCAGATCCTGCGCCAGCGCCACAGTGCCGGCAGCTACCGCTGCTATATCACCGACCTGGACCTGTCCGATCTGCTGGGCGACGACCCAGGCTCGACGAGCCTGTGCCTGCGCTACAAGCGCGAGCTCGAGCAGGCCTTGAACGATGGCCTGGAGCAACTGCAGGCGGCGCTGGAGCCCTGAGGCCCAAGGGCCGCGTCAGAGGTCGAAGTCACCCGCTGCTTCCGGCTGGTACTCCACGGCCAGCAGTTCGAGCTTGAGGGTCTTGCCACCGGGGGCCGGCCAGTCGATCTGGTCACCCACCGACAGCCCCAGCAACGCACAACCGATCGGCGCCAGGATGGAGACATTGCCTTCCGGGCCGGCATCCTTCGGATAGACCAGGGTCAGGTGGTAGTCCTTGCCGCTGGCGATCTCACGGCAGTGCACGCGCGAGTTCATGGTCACCACGCCAGCCGGCACCTCTTCGTGACCGACCACCTGTTCGGCGCGGTCCAGCTCGTCCTGCAGGGCGAGCACACCCGGGGTGCTTTCATCGAGGCTGTCGATCAGGCGCTCGAGACGCTGTACGTCCAATCGGGTGAGGGTGAGGGAAGGTTTGGTGCTCATGATCCAGTCAGACTCCTTTGAACAGGCAATTTGCTTGAGGCAGATAAAGCAAAACCCCGCCCAAGGGCGGGGTTTGTGAATGCTGTGGCGTCACCGACGCAAGACCCGACACTACCACAGCAGGGCAAATACTCAAGCCCGCAGCATCAATGGGGTTATGCCTGGGCCCGCGCTTTCAGGGCCAGGGCCTCGCGGCAGATCTGCCGGCGCCGGTCGTCGTCGGCCGCACGCCACTCGCGGATATGCTCGACATGGCGATGGCAGCCGGTGCAGACCTTGTGTTCATCGAGGCGGCACACGCTGATGCAGGGTGACGGCACGGCTGGGCTGACATTGCTGTACAGCGGCTTGGGGGGCCGAGGCTGGTCGCTCATGTCAGATTTCGTCGAAGTCCAGCTTCTCGCCGGCACGCTCCCAGACGATGCGCTCGAGCATCTCACCGAGCAGCTCCTCGCTTTTCTCGCACACCCACTTGCCGCTCTCTTCGTCGTAGTCGAAGTGGAAACCGCCGGACTTGTCCGCCAGCCACAGTTGGCGCAGTGGCTCCTGGCGGCTGAAGATCAGCTGGCTGCCGTTGTCGAACTTGATGGTCAGGACACCGGCGGAGTTTTCCATGTCCAGATCCAGGCCGCTCTCGTCGAACAGGTCTTCCAGGGCCTGTTGGGTCGCGTCGACCAGGTCGTGGAAACGCGCTTCGCTCAAACTCATGTGCATGGACCTCGAATAATGGCTGCGTTGCAAGCAAGGCGGGGAAGATACGGGCGCCAGCAGTTGAATGCAAAGACTAGCGGATACCGGGGCGGGGAGGCGTGGGGGGGGAAACCACCCCCCCCCCACC
>NZ_JBOBDM010000074.1:0-23212 GCF_050586605.1 Pseudomonas sp. ES1
GAGGAGGGAGTCAGACGCTTCTCAATCAAAAGGGAGGATTGCTCTGACAACGAGGCAGCAAGAAACCTACAAATGACAGGGCCGAATAAACACCGCAATGGCCCCTATGCAATCCCAACCCAGGTTCAAGGCAGCCAATCGAACCGACTCCCCCCAGGCACAGCGGTCAAAACAGATATCCCAATGTCGCCCTCAAACCAGCACCCCGTGCACACCCCTTGTCTACTGGCCTGACAACAACGACGGCGCACCCGATTGCGCCGCATTAGCCCAGGCTGCCAAGACCATCGGAGAGCACATCCATGTCCATCCCCCATGAGGTCCCGCCCGCCACCCTGCGCCGGGTGATCGCCGCCTCGGCCATCGGCAACTTCGTCGAATGGTTCGACTTTGCCGTGTACGGGTTTCTGGCGACACTGATCGCCACCCAGTTCTTCGCAAGCCAAGACCCCAGCGTCGCCCTGCTCAAGACCTTCGCCGTGTTTGCCGTGGCCTTCGCCCTGCGCCCGCTGGGCGGCATCGTGTTCGGTGCCCTCGGCGATCGCCTGGGGCGCAAGCGCATCCTGTCGCTGACCATCCTGCTGATGGCCGGTTCCACCACCCTGATCGGGCTGTTGCCGACCTACGCCAGCATCGGCGTGCTGGCCCCGGCCCTGCTCACGCTTGCCCGCTGCCTGCAGGGCTTCTCCGCCGGGGGCGAATACGCAGGCGCCTGCGCCTACCTGATGGAACACGCGCCGCAGGACAAGCGAGCGTTCTACGGCAGTTTCGTGCCAGTCTCGACCTTCTCCGCCTTTGCCTGCGCGGCGCTGATCGCCTATGGCCTGGAGGCCAGCCTGTCGGCCGAGGCGATGAACAGCTGGGGCTGGCGGGTGCCCTTCCTGATTGCCGCGCCCTTGGGGCTGGTGGGCTTGTACCTGCGCTGGCGCATGGAGGAAACCCCGGCATTCCGCCAGGCCATGGCCGAGGGCAAGCAACACAGTCACTCGCCGCTGGGCGACACCCTGCGCCACCATGGCCGCACCATCCGCAACCTGGGTGCGTTCATCTCGCTGACGGCGCTGTCGTTCTACATGTTCACCACCTACTTCGCCACTTACCTGCAGACCGTCGGCCAGCTCAGCCGTGCCCAGGCGCTGCTGGTGACTACCGTTGCCCTGCTGTTCGCCGCTGCCGGCTGCCCACTGGCCGGGGCTTTCTGTGACCGGGTCGGCCGCCGGCGAACCATCGGCTTTACCTGCATCTGGGTGATGCTGGCAGTGTTCCCCGCTTACTGGCTGGCCAGTTCCGGCTCGCTGACGGGCGCATTGCTGGGGGTGATCCTGCTAGCCGTGGGCGCGCTGATGAGCGGCGTGGTTACCGCTGCGCTGCTGTCCGAATGCTTCCCCACCCGCAGCCGCTACACCGCCTCGGCGATCACCTACAACGTCGCCTACACCTTGTTCGGCGGCACGGCGCCGCTGGTGGCGACCTGGCTGATCGAACAGAGCGGCAGCCGCCTGGCGCCGGCTTTCTACCTGGTGATGATTGCCCTGCTGGCGTTGCTTGGCGGGTTGGCGCTGCCGGAAACCTCGCGAGTTTCATTGCACGACGAGGCGCTGGGCGAAGCCGCGTCGTGAGCCACGGAACGCTTGGATGAGGACTCGCCCTGGCTCACCAGCCCTAGGTGAGCTGGGGCTGAAACATTTAATCGGCGGCTTTCAGGCGCCATGATTTAGTCGAAGCGACACTTAAAACGATTGTTTTAAAATTTCCCACACAATACCCCTGCAAAATGGTGGCAATTACACATCAGCCCACGTTAGGATCCAATCACCCCAGGGGAGCCAGCACCAGGCTCCCTCCCGCCTGAACCAGGCCAGCCCTGTTCGGGAACCAAGGAAGGACTACTCCCCCATCGACCAGGATCGTCGACGTCGGCTTCCCAGCCAAAGCGGTAACTGCCTTATCCATCTGTTTCGTAGTACGTATCGCCTGCCTCGCGGCTCGAGGCGGGTATTCCCAGTGCGCGCAGTTCGAGTAACGGAGACTTGAAAGTATGGATAACTTCCTGGGCGAGATCCGCCTGTTCAGTTGGACTGTCATTCCCAAGTACTGGCTGCCGTGCGATGGCCGCGTGTTGCCGATCCAGACCTACGCTGCGCTGTTCTCGCTGCTGGGCGCGCAGTACGGCGGTGACGGCAAGACCACCTTCGGCCTGCCCGACCTGCGTGGGCGGGTCGCCGTGGGCATCAACAACAACCCTGCGGCCGGTACTGTTCGCACGGTGGGCCAGGTAGGTGGAGCAGAGGCAGTCATGCTGCCGGCCTCCGCACTCCTCGCCCATAGCCACACCGTTCAGGTGAGCAACGCCACCATGAACAATGGCGGACCGCAGGGCCGCTATCCGGCCACCAACGCCAACGGCAATTCCAGCCCCGCGCAACCGACCTACGTCACCGCCGACAAAACCAAGCTGGTGGCCCTGAACCCCAGCACCGTCGGCACTACGACACAGACTCCGGTGCCCAACATGCAGCCCTCGCTCTGCCTGAGCTACTGCATCGCGACCCAGGGTGCCTACCCGATGCGCCAGTACTAAACGATCCCAACTTTCCAAGGGGCAAAACATGACTGACTACTTCATCGGGGAAATCCGGATCTTCGCGGGCGACTTCCCTCCTGTCGACTGGGTTCCGTGTGACGGCAGGCTGCTGCAGATCAACGACTACCAGGCATTCTATGCGCTGGTCGGCACCACCTATGGCGGCGACGGCCAATCCACCTTCAGAGTTCCCGACCTGCGTGGCCGGATCGCCGTGGGCACCGGCACCGGCATCGACGAAACGAAAAAACCCCTGACACCTCGAACGATCGGGCAGATTCCGGGCACCGAGCAAGTCGCCCTGACCGCTTCCAATACGCCCTCCCACAGCCACCCCTTCTACGTCACCAATGTTCCCGCCGATAGCGCGGTGCCAGCCAGTTCGGCGCAAAAGAATATCCGCACATTCGGTGCCTTCACCAAGGACGGTCAGGTCAGGGGGCTGTACAGCACCAGCATCGCCGCGCCCGAGACATTGAACCCGGGCGCGCTGGTGAAGGCAGGCGGCACAGGCACGCCTCACGCCAACATGATGGCGTCGCGCGCCGTTAACTACATCATCGCTGTCGCTGGGCTCTACCCGAGCCAAAACTGACGCTGCGCACTTGCCCGCACACTTCCAGGAAAATCGTTCATGGACGCATTCACCGGCGAAATCAGGCTCTTCCCCTACGCTTTCATTCCCAACGGCTGGCTGCTGTGTGACGGATCGCAGCAGCCGGTCCGGTCATTCCCTGCGCTGTACGCGGTGATCGGCAACAAGTACGGCGGCAACACTACCAATTTCAACCTGCCCGACCTCAACGGCCAGGTAGCCATGGGCATGGGCGATAACCCGAGCCTGACCGCGCGCCCGCTCAACAGCAGCGCAGGTGCCGACACGGTCGCGCTGACCTATGACAACTTCGCCCCACACACCCATGCCTTGAATGCCCAGCCTGGCACCGAATTCGGGGCAGCCGCTGACATACCGACCAACCAGACCTACCTCGCGCAACCGCGCAACACGCGGCTGTACAACACCGATGCAGGCAACCCGGAGTTCACCCTGGCCGCCGAGACTATCGGCGTGAGCGGCAACAACACTGGCAGCGCCCAGCGCTCGCTCATGCAGCCCTACCTGACCCTGGCCTACTGCATATGCATAGACGGCGTCTTTCCGCAAAGACAATGAGTGGCGCGCGGCTGACCGAGCACCTGCAGCGCCATGCCTGCCTCGGCCTCGACTTGCGCCAGCAAGCCGAGGCCGACGGCAGCCTGTTGCGTGCCCTGTTCGTTGCCCGGCGCGCGGCCGAGTTTGCTGCCGCGCCGTGGAGCGATGCCGAGCGCGAGGCATTCCTGCATGCCCAGGCCGACCTACAGGGCCGCCACTATGCCCAGCACTATCCAATGGCGCACTTCCTGATCATCAAACAGGCTGGCCAGGCGATTGGCCGGCTGTGCATGGATGAAAGCGAAACCGACCTGCGGGTGGTCGACATCGCGCTGCTGCCTGAGTGGCAGGGCCTGGGTATCGGCAGCGCCGTACTGAACGCAGTGCTGGCGCTGGGTGACGGCCTCGGCAAGGCATGCACCCTCAGCGTCGACCTGACCAACCCGGCCCAGACGCTTTACCGGCGCCTGGGCTTCGAGGTCTGCGCCGACCAGGGCCTGTACCTGCAGATGCGCCGACAACCCGCAGCCATTCACCCTTGAGCTCCCCACGCGACGGAACACGCACATGGACGGTTAGCCCTATCGCCCCGCATCGGCAACCCAAGTATCGCTGGCCATGCCAGCCTGATTCTCTTTAGGACCCCAGCCGATCGATGATCGGCCAATGGCAGGAAGCCCTCATGACCCGCCCACGCGTGTTCCCTCGCTCCCGGCTATACAGCCTGTTCTGCTTCTTGTGGCTGCTGGCCATGGCATCGCTCCTGCCCGCCCAGGCCGGCGCCATGACCTTCACCCCCGCCACCGGCTCGAACCTGGGCAGCTACCCGGCAGGCCAGAACCTGAGCATTGGCTTGAGCGTGAGCGGCGGAACCTTGCCGATGACAGGGTGGTTTGACTGTAACGGCGGCGGGACCAACTGCCTGCCTGCCGGCCTGTTCATCGATGAGTCGGACAACAGCACTACCACTACCATCCACGGCACCACGAACGTGGCACCGGGCACCTACAACTTCAGCGTTCTGGTGTACGACAACTCCAGCATGGAAGTGGCGAACTACAGCATCACCATCACCGGCGCCGGCCCAAGCGTGACTGCCCTGAGCGCTTCATCGGGCAGCACCAGTGGCGGTAACAGCTTGACCATCACGGGTAGCGGTTTCACCGGCGTTACCGGCGTGACCTTCGGCGGCGCAGCGGCCAGCAGCTTCACGGTCAACAGCGTCAACCAGATCACCGCGACTGCGCCCAGCCACCCTGCCGGCACCGTGGACGTGGTGGTGAACGCGACGGGTGGGGCCTCCCCGGTGAGTCCCGCCAGCAGGTACACCTACCTCGCGCCACCTAACAGCGGCGCGGTCAGCGCCACGTTGGCCGCCAACAGCAGCAACAACCCGATCACGCTCAACATCAGCGGCGGCGCCGCCACCAGCGTGGCCGTGGCCAGCGCCGCCAGCCATGGCACGGCGGTCGCCAGTGGCACCTCGATCACCTATACGCCAACGGCTGGCTATTCAGGCTCGGATACCTTCACCTACACGGCCACCAACGCCGCTGGCACCTCGGCCCCAGCCACCGTGACCATCACGGTGTCGCCGCCCACCGTGGCCATCAGCCCGGCGACCCTGCCGGCCGCCACCGCCGGCACCCCCTATAACCAGACCCTGAGCAGCAGCAATGGCACCGCGCCCTACACTTACGCGCTGGTCTCAGGCAGCCTGCCCCCGGGGGTGAGTTTCTCCAGCACGGGGGTGTTCGGCGGCACTCCGAGCAACAGCGGCACCTACAACCTGAGCATCCGCAGCACCGACCAATTCAGCGCCACGAGCACCGTCAGCTACACCATCAGTGTGGCCGCGCCCACCATCGCCGTGAGCCCTACGACGCTGGCTAGCGGCACTTATGCGACAGCCTACAGCCAGGCCATCACTGCCAGCGGTGGTAACGGCAGCTACAGCTTCGTCGTGTCCGCGGGCAGCCTGCCGTCCGGCATGAGCCTGGCCTCCAGCGGCACCCTGAGCGGTACGCCGACCTCTTCCGGCAGCTACCCATTCACCGTCACCGCCACCGACGGCAACGGCTTCAGCGGTTCGCGAGGCTACACCCTGATAATTGCCAGCCCGACCCTGAGCCTGTCGCCAGCCTCGGTGCCGAGCGGCGGCATCGGCAGCCCCTACAGCCAGTCGCTCAGCACCAGCGGGGGGATCGCGCCCTACAGCTACAACCTGATCGGTGGCGCGTTGCCCAGTGGCGTAACCCTGTCCAGTGGCGGAGTGCTCAGTGGCACGCCAATCGTCTCCGGCACATTCAACTTCACGGTTCGCAGCACCGATGCCCATGGCCAGGTCGTCGACGGCGCCTACAGCCTGGTGATCGGCGCCGCAACCATCAACCTTGCGCCGACCACCCTCGGCTCAATGACGCAGGGCGTGGCCTACAGCCAGGCCCTGAGTGCCAGTGGCGGCACCGCTCCCTACACCTACGCGATCACCAGCGGCGCGTTGCCCAGTGGCATGACCCTGAGCCCGGGAGGCCTGCTCTCCGGCGTACCGACCAGCGCGGGGCCGAGCAACTTCACCATCACCGCCACCGACAGCCTCACGTCCACCGGCTCGCGAGCCTATGGCCTCACCGTCGCCGCGCCCGCGCCGGTGGCCGGCAACGTAAGCTTGACCGTCTCCGCCAACAGCAGTGCCAACCCTGTGACCCTGAACCTGAGCGGCGGCCTGGCGACGTCGGTGGCCGTGGCCAGCAATGCCAGCAACGGCACGGCAACAGCCAGCGGCACCAGCATCAGCTTCACCCCCGCCCCCGGCTACGCAGGCAGTGACAGTTTCACCTACACCGCCACCGGCGCCGGGGGGACATCGAATGTGGCAACGGTGACCGTGACCGTCGTGGCGCCGACCGTGGTGCTGACGCCGACCAGCCTGGCCAATGGCACGATCGCTACGGCCTACTCGGCGAACATCACTGCCAGTGGCGGCAGCGCACCCTACAGCTACAGCCTGGTCAGCGGCAGCCTGCCCGGCGGCCTGACGTTGTCGAACGGCGGTAGCCTCAGTGGCACCCCGAACGCGGCCGGCAGCTTCAGCTTCACCGTCCAGGCCACTGACAATACCGGCTTCACCGGCACCCGTGCCTACAACCTGAGCGTCGCCAGCCAGGCGCCGGTCACCGGCGCGGTCAGCGCCACGGTGGCAGCGAACAGCTCGGCCAACCCAATCACCCTCAACCTCAGCGGCGGCGCCGCCAGCAGCGTGGCCGTGAGCAGCGCGCCAAGCCACGGCACCGCATCTGCCAGTGGCCTCACCATCAACTACACCCCAACCGCTGGTTACTCGGGCAGCGACAGCTTCACCTACACCGCCACAGGTGCTGGCGGCACCTCATCGCCAAGCACGGTGAGCATTACCGTGACCGCCCCGACCCTGGCCATCACCCCCGCTACCCCAGGCCTCGCCGACGCCACCCAAGGCAGCGCCTACAGCGCCAGCCTGGCCGTCAGCGGTGGTACCGCGCCGTACAGCTACAGCGTTAGCGCCGGCAGCCTGCCGGCCGGGCTGACCCTCGATACCGGTACCGGGGTCATCAGCGGTACCCCGACCGCGCTCGCCACCAGCAATTTCACCATCACCGTCAGCGACGCCCTCGGCGCCAGCGGCAGCCGCAGCTACAACCTGCAGGTGCTGGCCCAGGCCATCGTGGTGCCACCCTCCAGCGAAACCCTGGCGGCCGGGCAAAGCGCCAGCGTCGACCTGACCCGCGGCGCCAGCGGCGGCCCATTCCTGCGCGCCCGCCTGCTGAGCGTGACCCCGGCGTCGGCGGGCAGGGCCAGCATGACTGGCCCGTTCACCCTGAGCTTCACCCCGGCGGCGGCCTTCGCCGGCACTGCGGTGGTGACCTTCAGCCTGCAGAACACCGGCGGCAGCCTGGCCAACAGCAGTGTGACCTTTGCCGTGCAGGCGCGCCCCGACCCCACCCGCGACCCCGAAGTGATCGGCCTGCTCAACGCACAGTCTCGTGCCGCCGAGCGCTTCGCCAGCACACAGATGGACAACTTCAACCGCCGCCTGGAGCAGTTGCACCGCCCCACCTGCGACCGTGATTCGTTCAACGCCAGCGTGCGCCACGGCCGCGACGACGTCAGCCTGGGCAGCCTGGGCAAGGCCTTGCGCGATGAGCTCGAAGGCAACGGCCAGGGCAATGATGACGAACAGCGGCGCCAGGAGAAGGACAGCGCCCGCGCCAGTTCCGGCGAATGCCGCGAAGAGGCCCTGGCGTTCTGGACCGACGGTTTCGTCAACACCGGCTCCAACCGCGCCCGCGGCGCCGACGACAACAGCTTCACCACCTATGGCTTGAGCGCGGGCATGGACTATCGGCTGTCGCCACGCACGGTGGTTGGTTTCGGTATCGGCTACGGCAACGATCGCACCGATGTCGGCGAGCATGACAGCCGCAGCGAGGGCGACGCCCTGGGCCTGGCGGCCTACCTGAGCGTCAATCCGCTGTCCGAGGTGTATATCGACGCCTTGCTGGGTTACAACCGCATCCGTTTCGACGCACGGCGCTACGTGACCGCTGACCCGTCCAACGGCTACGCCCACGGCTCGCGTGACGCCGATCAGCTGTTCGCCTCGCTGACCGCCAGCTACGAGTACCGTCACGGGCCCCTGTCGCTGGCACCCTATGCGCGCATCAATGGCAGCTATACCCGGCTCGACGCCTACAGCGAGCGCGGCGGCGGTATCTACGGCCTGTCCTATGAAGAGCAGGACCTGCGCTACGTGACGTCGTTCCTGGGCTTGCGTTCGGGTTACGACATCCAGACCAACGTCGGCGTGCTGACACCGCGGATGGGCCTGGCCTGGGGCCATAACTTCAGCCGCAACGAAGACTACCGCATGCGCTACACCGACCAGGGCAGCGACGGGCTGCTGTATCGCCTGTCGCCCGACCCGCAGGATAGCAACTTCATGGACCTGGACCTGGGCCTGGACCTCAGCCTTGGCCGTGCGTGGCGGGTGGGGCTGTCTTACAAGACCGCGCTGGGCAGCGATGAGCGCAGCGAGATGTTCAGGATCGGCCTGGACGGCAGGTTCTGAGCCCGTGCACCGGAGCGGCGTTGTTGCAGGAAGGGTGAAGACAGCGACGGTAGCCCAGGTGATGCGCAGGGGCGCCAGGCGCCCCTGCGGCGGGGCTTACTTCAGGTCGAAACGGTCCAGCTCCATCACCTTGGACCAGGCCGCGACGAAGTCCCTGACGAACTTGTCGTTGCCATCGCTGCTGCCATACACCTCGCTCAAGGCGCGCAGCTGGGCGTGGGAACCGAACACCAGGTCAACCCGGCTACCGGTCCACTTCACCTGGCCGGTCTTGCGATCACGGCCTTCGAAGCGCTCGTTGTCCGCCGAGGTCGGCTTCCACTCCACGCCCATGTCCAGCAGGTTGCGGAAGAAGTCGTTGCTCAGCACCCCGGGCTTGTCGGTGAACACCCCGTCCTTGCTGCCGCCATGGTTGGCGCCGAGCACGCGCAGGCCGCCAATCAGCACGGTCAGTTCGGGCGCGGTGAGGGTCAGCAGCTGGGCCTTGTCCAGCAGCAGTTTCTCGGCCTTGACGCTGTAGCGGTCCTTGCTGAAGTTACGGAAGCCATCGGCCAGCGGTTCGAGTACGGCGAACGACTCGACGTCGGTCTGCTCCTGCGAGGCATCCACACGCCCTGGGCGGAACGGCACGCTGATGCCGGAGGCTTTCTCCACGGCCGCATTGCCGGCCAGCACGATCAGGTCGGCCAGGGAGATCTTGTTGCCGCCCTCGCTGCGGATTTTCTCCAGCGCCGTCAGCACCTTGTCCAGGCCCTGGTTGGCCTTCCAGTCCTTCTGCGGTGCCAGGCGCAGGCGCGCACCGTTGGCGCCACCGCGCTTGTCCGAGCCACGGAAGGTCGACGCCGAGGCCCAGGCAGCGGACACCAACTCGCCAACGCTCAGCCCCGAGGCCAGCACCTTGGCCTTGAGCGCGGCGATATCAGCGTTGCTGGGCTGAGGGCCGGCCTTGGGCAGCGGGTCTTGCCACAGCAGCTCTTCGTTGGGCATCTCCGGGCCGAGGTAGCGCGCCAGCGGGCCCATGTCGCGGTGGATCAGTTTGTACCAGGCGCGGGCGAAGGCGTCGGCGAGCTGATCGGGGTTGTCCTTGAAGCGCCGGGCGATGGGTTCGTAGATCGGGTCGAAGCGCAACGCCAGGTCGGAGGTGAGCATCGAGGGGGCGCGCCGTTTGGCGGGGTCGTGGGCATCCGGCACGGTGTTGGCGCCCTTGCCATCCTTCGGTCGCCATTGGTGGGCGCCGGCCGGGCTCTTGGTCAGTTCCCAGTCGAAGTTGAACAGGTTGTTCAGGTATTCGTTGCTCCACTGGGTCGGGGTGGAGGTCCAGGTCACTTCCAGGCCGCTGGTGATGGTGTCGCCGCCCTTGCCGGTGCCGAACTTGTTGCTCCAGCCCAGGCCTTGCAGCTCCAGCCCGGCGGCTTCCGGTTCAGGCCCGACATTGTCGGCAGGGCCGGCGCCGTGGGTTTTGCCGAAGGCGTGGCCGCCGGCGATCAGCGCCACGGTCTCTTCGTCATTCATGGCCATGCGGCCGAAGGTCTCGCGGATATCCTTGCCCGAAGCGACCGGGTCGGGGTTGCCTTCCGGGCCTTCCGGGTTGACGTAGATCAGGCCCATCTGCACAGCCGCCAGCGGGTTTTCCAGGTTGCGCTCGGCCGACAGGTCGCGATTCTGCTCCTCGCCATGCTTGGCCGGCTCCGCCACCAGGTCGCCCTGCCCTGGCGGCTGGGCCTTGACCTGCTCCTTGCCATAGCGGGTATCGCCCCCCAGCCAGACCTTTTCCGAACCCCAGTACACGTCTTCGTCCGGCTCCCACACATCGGCGCGCCCGCCGGAGAAGCCGAAGGTTTTAAAGCCCATGGATTCCAGGGCGACGTTGCCGGTGAGCACGATCAGGTCGGCCCAGGAGATCTTGTTGCCGTACTTCTGCTTGATCGGCCACAGCAGGCGCCGGGCCTTGTCCAGGCTGACGTTGTCCGGCCAGCTGTTGAGCGGGGCGAAGCGTTGCTGGCCGGAGCCGGCGCCACCGCGGCCATCGCCGATGCGGTAGGTGCCGGCGCTGTGCCAGGCCATGCGGATGAACAGCGGGCCATAGTGGCCGAAGTCGGCTGGCCACCAGTCCTGGGAGTCGGTCATCAAGGCGGTCAGGTCCCTTTTCAGGGCCTGGAAGTCGAGGCTGTTGAACGCCTTGGCGTAGTCGAAGTCCGGGTCGGGGCTGGACTTGGACGAGTGTTGATGGAGGATCCTGAGATTGAGCTGATCAGGCCACCAGTCTCGGTTGCTGGTGCCACCACCAGCGGTTTGATGGAACGGGCATTTCGATTCGTTCGACATCTGCTTCTACCTTTGGGTCGGGTCGTTTCAGATTCCGGGCGCGTTTCCAGACGCAATGCCAGGTGTTCGATCAGCCGAGCCAAGGGCTCGTGCCTACCCCTCATCAGGTGTGGTCGGTCTGCGCCGACATGGGCTCGCGGGGTGCCGTGACGGCGCTGGCAAGGGGGTTGCCGGCGGCCACGCGGGCACCCGCCGCGACGGCTTTTCGCGGGGCCACGGGAAAGACTAGCCGAGCTTGGGCAGAGGTCTAATAGAAGCGCTATTGAGAGCTGATAGCGTGGCTCTGTCAGGGCCGGTGGCGGGGCAAATCGGCGCATGCCAAGCGGCACGAACTGTGCTTGAATCTGCCATTTCCCCGCGCCCAAGGCCCTCCGAATGAATCGCAACGACCTGCGCCGCGTCGACATGAACCTGTTGGTGGTGTTCGAGGCATTGATGATCGAACGCAACCTCACCCGCGTCGGCGAAAAGCTGTTCATCACCCAGCCCACCGTCAGCGCCGCCCTCGCCCGCCTGCGCGACCTGTTCGACGACCAATTGCTGATTCGCAATGGCCGGGCCATGGAACCCACGCCACGGGCCATGCAGATCTTCAATGAACTGGGCCCGGCGATGGACGTGATCTCGGCGGCGATCAGCCGGGCCAAGGCGTTCGACCCGGCCAACAGCTGCAACGTGTTCCGCCTGGGGCTGTCGGACGACGCCGAGTTCGGCCTGTTCCCGGCCTTGCTCGAAGCGCTGCGCGAGGAGGCGCCGCAGATCAGCGTGGTGGTGCGCCGGGCCAATTTCCTGCTGATGCCCGGCCTGCTGGCCTCGGGCGAGATTTCGGTGGGGGTCAGCTACACCACCGACCTGCCGGCCAACGCCAAGCGCCGCAAACTGCGCGATATCGGCGTGCGGGTGCTGCGCGCCGACGACCGCCCCGGCCCCCTGACCTTGGACGAATATTGCGCGCGCCCCCATGTGATGGTGTCGTTCTCCGGCGACATGAGCGGCAACATCGACCTGGACCTGGCGCGCATCGGCCGCTGCCGCAAGGTGGTGCTGGCGGTACCGCAGTTCGGCAGCCTGCGCGCGCTGCTGCGCAACACCGAGATGATCGCCACGGTGCCTGACTACGCGGCCTGCGCCCTGGCCGACGACGGCAGGCTGCGCGCCGACCCGGCGCCGTTCGAGATCAGCGAGGCCGAACTGTCGATGGCCTGGAGCAGCGCCCACGACAACGACCCGGCCGAGCGCTGGCTGCGTGAGCGGATCCTGCAGTTCATGGGCCGCCCAGGCTGAACCATCAACTTCGTCGATAGCCACCATGCTTGCCATCAAGTTCCGCTGATGGCAGGGCGCCGGGAGAATGGCCCCATTCGCACATCGACAAGGCCTCTCCCATGAAAACCGGCATGATCGCTGCCCTGCTAGCCCTGCTCGCCACCCTCACCGGTTGTGCCAGCCCAGCCAACCAGCCCGGCGCGCAACCCTATGGGCATTTTTATTCAGCCACCGAGCTGTCCAGCGTCACCCTTGGCCACGGCCAGCACGTGGCCGTCCTGCTCGGGCGCAACGCCGCCGCAACGCTCGACTACCTGCAACGCCACCGCGACCAGGCCACCCCCGGCACTGCCAGGAGCACGCCGGTGGCGACCCTGGGCGGCAACCAGGCTTATGCATGGTTGGCGCAGTCCTTGGCCCAGGAATTTGCCGAAGTCACCTTTTATGAGGACCTCGATACCCTGCTGGCCGATCGCCCGGATGTGATCGTGCTGCTGGAGGCCCGCAGCAAGCTGGCAAGTGCGGGGGATGAGGCAATCCAGGCCAGCGTGGCGGCACGTTTTTTCGATGGTCAGCTGACTTATATCGGCCGTGCCGAAGGGGTGGCACGCAAGCCGGTCGAGGGGGTCGAGCTGGTGCGTCAGCTGGATGAGGAACAGACGGTGCAGGCCGATGCGTTGCGCCAATTCGATGCATCGCTCAAGGTGTTGTTGCGCGGGGCGGTGTGATCTGGTCAGCCACTACCCGTCTCAAGCCATGCGCCAGGGCGGACAGCGGTACTTTCACAGTCATAATTGGCCCGAAACAGATGTGGGAGCTGGCTTGCCAGCGATGCGCCGCGCGGGCGGCGCTCGATCTTGAGGGCGCTGCAGATCTGTCGCCCTGCACCTGGTAGCCCACATGCGATTTCAAGACAGGCCCTTGGGCACCACACCGCTGGCCCTGAGTAATCAGGATTCGGTAATGGCCACCAAGTGCATGACGGGAGACTGGGTGAGGGCTACCAGGTGCCTGCCGGTGTTTTTGCAGCGCCTATAAGATCGAGCGCCGCCCGCGCGGCGCTTCGCGGGTAAACCCGCTCCCACAGTTTGTTTCGGGCCAGTCTCTCCTGTGCCATCACCGGAGCCGCCTTGTTGGCTCGACACAATTTCAGCGTGGGCGTTGCCGGCCTCATTGTCGGCCCTAACACAGAAAACTGACAGTCCCATACCCGCGTTAAGTTGTCATGATTGCTTTCGCTCACTCCATCAGCACGACCACCAACATGAACCACGAGAATCCAACGATAAGCAGGGTTGAAGCTATATTCAGACGTTTCTTGAGCCGCCGCGGAAACTTTTCATAGTCGGTGATATCCAGCGCTCCTTTTCTGATGCAGTGATCAGGGCAGAAAATCATGCCAGCTATGCCACACACTAACGACATACGAGAATAAAATCCGTTGCGCCCCCATAAGTTTACTAGCCATGGAACTCCGGGGCTTTTCTCCAGCGATCTAAGGAGTGTCTGGAAATCACGCGAACATGCCAACTGGGCATGCAGGGCCGCGCCCGAGAGCCCAATCAAAAGCGGTGTGATCATAAGCGCCATACCCCAACCGCTACGCCAAAACTCACTCATTCTTCTATGTACTCGTAGATAACCTCACCAAGCATCTCCCCTCCTTTCATTCCACCCATGCTACCTGCCAGCGAGCCGGCGCCAACCATCACGAGACTGCACGCAGTGGCACTGACTGGCCCTAAGCCCAGGCAGACTAACAGAGCACCACCCTTTCCGAGCATTCCGCCCAACACCCCTCCGCTGAGGCCGACCGCAAAACTCCCCGCCTCAGTAAAACGAATTTTTTTGCAGGCCTCTGTCTCATTCGCACGACAGGCCTCCTTGATTTTCAGAAAAGATGATGCTCCGCCAATCACAATACCCGCACGCCCTCCATTTTTCAGGTAATGAGACAGTCTCGCCAGTTTATCCAGGTGCGTGGCGTACCCTGGAATAGCCCCTGGCGCACCCGCTTTGTTCCAGTGATGAATCAGGCTTTTGCTGGATATGCCCAAGCCTCGCCGCAGGGTTTCATGGCTGCCCAAATCCATATGTTTGTTAAGGAAGCTCATCTTCAGCTGCGCGTCCAGTTGCTGGAAGAGTTTTTTGCGCTGATTGAAAAACTCCGGACTTTTCAAATGGCCGTGAGCGAGAAACTGCTGTTGATGCAGCTTTTCTATGTAACGCAAGGTGGCTTGCAATTCTTCAAGCGACTTGGTCATCATCGCTTGAGCAACGCCCATCGATAGGCTCACATCACTGAGCAAGCTTGCGATCTCAGCATGATTGCGCATCATGAAGTTCGCTTGGTCATGGCCCACATCGGCCAATGCCTCCCGTGCCCGCTGGGCCGCTGCCATCAGTTGAGCCTCTTCGCAGGTACAGGCATGCCCGTTACTCGGGTCGCCGATCACGAATATCTCGCCCGCTTTGAAACCTTGATTGAAGGTCGGATTCAACCGCTGCAGACGGGCCACGGGCACTGACCCATGCTTGTCGAACAGCTTCATGAGCAGTTGAGGGAACGAAGTGCCGTGCTGCACGATATGAAAGCCGGGCTCCAGTCCATCAGGAACCGTTGAGACAGCATGGGCCGCCACGTTACTCAGGGGGTGTCGAGGCTGGTACGCGGACGCCATGTACGGGCTGGCTGCAACGGTTTGTGGTGACGGGGCTGTATGTGGAGCAATCCTCTGGTTCAAGGGGGCGAGGACATGATTACTGCCTGGCGTACACCCACATTCCACCGGGGTGCCGTCGACTGCGGCGGGGATGCCATCCTGACACCAGCGTGATTCGCCGTCGATGATCTTGCCTTCCTTGCCGCACCGTGGGCAGGGGGTAGTTTTGTCGCCTTCGAGCAGCCAACGGCGACCATAGGTGGTGCCCCGAGCTTGGGTGGCAAGGCAAGTGGCGCCGGTGCTGGTGAGGTCTCCATCCAGCCCCTGGCCTTTGCCGAGGATGTTCATGCGCTGACTCATGGTGCTGCTTCCTTGGGAATGAAAGCCCGCACGCTAGCAACATGAAGTGGTCTATTCTCGGCCGCCGATTAGCTTGAGAAAGGTCCTACGAAACTTAGAGATTTGGATGGCAAATTTCACTAGATGCGATCTCAAGTAGTACATACCAGCAGCTTAGGGGCCTGCTCATTCAAACCGCTGACGACTCGGTATTGATCTTGATGTCGAGGCCCCTGGCCTATCGAATCTTGCTCTTGTCAGCGCATCACAACAGCCTGCAAACCTGCCCACAACCGCTGCACATGCTCGCGCTCGGTCGGCAGCGCGCCCACCGACACCCGCACCATCCAGCGGCCGTTCAGGGTGGCCGGGGTGACATAGGCATCGCCCGACGCGTTCAGCCGGTCCGCCCAGCCACGGGTATGCGCATCCAGTGCATCGCCCGCAAGCCCCGCCGGGCAGTGGCGGATGCACAGGGTCTGCAGTTGCACCGGCGCCAGCAGTTCCCACTCAGCCGAGGCTTCGACCTGTTCCGCCAGCCAGCGGGCATTGTCCAGGTCGCGGCGCAGGCGTTGCTGCAGGGCCTCGACGCCTTCGCTGCGCAGCATGAACCACAGCTTCAGTGCGCGGAACCGGCGGCCCAACGGGATGCCCCAGTCGCGCAGGTTCTTCACCTCGCCATCGACCGCCGACTGCAGGTAGCTGGGGTTGGTGCTCATCACCCGGATCAGGTGCTGCGGGTCACGGACATAGTAGATAGAGCAGTCGAAGGCCACGCCCAGCCACTTGTGCGCGTTGACCACCACCGAGTCGGCCAGCTCGATGCCGTCCCACATCCAGCGGCATTCGGGGAGGATCATCGCCGAACCAGCCATGGCCGAGTCGACATGCAGCCACAGGCCTTGGGCCTGGGCGATCTCGCCGATCGGGCGCAGCGGGTCGAGCGCGGTGGTGGTGGTGGTGCCGGTGGTGGCGACCACGGCGCAGGGCTGGTTGCCGGCGGCGATGTCTTGTTCGATGGCCTCGCGCAGCGCCTCCGGGCGCATGGCGAACTGTTCGTCGGTGGCGATCAGGCGAATGTTGTCGCGGCCGAAACCGGCCAGCAGCGCGGCCTTGTCCACCGAACTGTGGGCGTGGGCGCTGACGTAGACGATCAGCGGTTTGGCCTGGGCCTGCAGGCCGCCGCGCACCTGGGCATGGTCGGTGGCGCGCTCGCGGGCGCAGATCAACGCCACCAGGGTGCTGGTGGAGGCGGTGTCCTGGATCACCCCGCTCCACTGGCTGGACAGCCCCAGCAGCTGGCGCAACCAGTCCAGGGTGGTCTCTTCCAGCTCGCTCAGGGCCGGGCTGGACTGCCAGGACAGGCCGAGCACGCCCAGGCCGGTACTGAGGAAGTCACCCAGCACCGACGACAGGGTGCCGTTGGAGGGGAAGTAGCCGTAGAAGTCCGGGTGCTGCCAATGGGACAGGCCGGGCATCAACAGCTGGTCGACGTCCTTGAGGATGGCGGCGAAGGGCTCGGCCTGCTGCGGTGCGGTAGCCGGCAAGGCGGCTTTGAGGTAGCCGGGCTCGACCTGGGCCATCACCGGGCGTTCGGCGACGGTCTGGCGGTAGTCGGCGATCAGGTCGATCAGTTGGTGGCCGTGTTGGCGGAATTGTTCGGGGGTCACAGGCGGGCTCCTTGGCTGCTGGCTTTGGCTGCCTGTTCCGGCCTCATCGCTGGCAAGCCAGCTCCCACAGGTATTGGCTCGAGCCTGGTGGGAGCTGGCTTGCCAGCGATAAGGCCGGCGCAGACAACACAATGCCGACCAGTCTAGGCCGCCATGGCCTCACGAATAACCCCGCTTCGCGCATAGCTCCTATGGCAAAGGCGCATGCCCGCCCTGCACACCGAACTGCGACTGGCGCCAGAGCTCGAACACCCGGTTGCGCAGCCAGCGGTGCTCGGCCGAGGCCTGCAGGCGCTGGTGCCACACCACCCAGTAGCGCTGGGTATGCTCGACGAAGCCCAAGGGGCGCCACGCCAGCCCATGCAGGCGGGCCAGCTGGCGGGCGATATGCTCGGGCACCGTGGCCAGCGCCTGGCCGTTGCCGATCACCGGCACCATGGCGCTGAAGAACGGCACCTCCAGGCTGATCCGCCGCTGCCGGCCCTGGGCGCGCAGGTGGCGGTCGATGAAGCTGTCCTTGTCACCGCCGCCGGAGACCCGCACGTGCTTGCAGGCCAGGTAGTCGTCCTGGCTCAGTGCGGCCTGCGCGGTGAGCGGGTGATCATGGCGCATCAGGCAAACCGCGCGGTCTTCGCCGAGCAGGCGGCCGTGCAGGTTGGGCGGCGATTCGTCGAACAGCGTGGTGGCCAGGTCGATCTCGCCACTGGCGAGCAAGGCGTATTGCCCGGCCTGCCAGGTGCGGTACTCCAGCGACACCCCCGGCGCCTCCTGCTCAAGCGCCGCCACCAACTGCGGCAGCATGTGTTCGGCCACGTAGTCCGAGGCCGCCAGGCAGAAGCGTCGCTCGCAGCGGGCCGGGTCGAAGGCCGCCGGTTGGCGCAGGGCATTGAGTTCTTCGAGCACCTGGCGCAGCGGCTCCACCAGCGCCTCGGCGTGCTCGCTGAGCACGTAGCCACGGCCCTGGCGCACCAGCAGCGGGTCGTCGAAGGCTTCGCGCAGGTGCGCCAACTGGCGGCTCAGTGCGGGCTGGCTGCAGCCCAGGCGCTCGGCGGCATGGCTGAGGTTTTTCAGCTGCAAGAGGCAGTCGAGGGTGCGCAGGTGGGCGAGGCTGAGGGAGGCGAAGGTGGGGTGCATGCAGGTGGCCTGTTGTTGAATGCGCTGGCCCAATCGCCGGCAAGCCGGCTCCCACAGGGACTTGCACATTCCTGTGGGAGCCGGCTTGCCGGCGATTGGGCCGCAACGCGGCCCCAGAGTTACTCGGTCAGGCCGACATAGACGTTCTGCACGTCTTCGTTCTCGTCGATCGCCTCGAGGAACGCTTCGACCTCGGCCAGCGCTTCGGCGCTCAGGCTGGCGGCGCTTACCGGGTTCTTCGGGGTGTAGCCGATCTTCGCCGAAGTGACGGTGAAACCGTGCTCAGGCAGGGCTTTTTGCACGGCGTCGAGGTCAGTGGTGTCGGTGATGAACAGGGTCGAACCCTCTTCCTCGCCGTCCTCGAAGTCCTGGGCACCGGCTTCGATGGCCGCCATTTCCGGGTCGGCGTCGCCTTCCGGGGTGGCCTCGATCAGGCCGACGTGGTTGAAGTCCCAGGCCACCGAGCCGCTGGCACCGAGTTGGCCCTTGCGGAACAGCACGCGGATCTGAGCCACGGTACGGTTGACGTTGTCGGTCAGGCACTCGACGATCAACGGCACCTGGTGCGGGGCGAAGCCTTCGTAGCTGACCGCATGGTACTGCACGGCCTCGCCGTCCAGGCCGGCGCCTTTCTTGATCGCGCGCTCCAGGGTTTCACGGGTCATCGAGGCTTTCTTGGCCTGGACGATGGCCAGGCGCAGGCGCGGGTTCATGTCCGGGTCGGCGCCGGATTTGGCGGCGATCTGGATCTCCTTGGCCAGCTTGCCCATGATCTTGCCCTTGGCGTTGGCCGCGGTCTCTCTATGCTTGGCTTTCCACTGTGCGCCCATTTCAACTCTCTTGTTTCAAGGGCCGGTTCAGGAAGCGACCGGCCAAAAGTGGGGAGAGTTTATACGCCCAAACGCTGCGGATCGACAAGAAATCGCATGAGCTTGTTCGCGGGTAAACCCGCTCCCACAGTACCCGCGAAGGGCCCTACTCTGGGTTAGCCTTTGTCCGCCTTGCCGGCCGCCGCCGCGAATTTGGCCAGCCGTACATCCAGCCGCCGCGGCCGGGCGCCGCGATCCTCGGCGTGCTCCTTGCGCCGGATGGCATTGCGCACCATCAGCGAGCCCAGGTAGCGAATCGGCTCCGGCGGGAACTGCCCCAGCGGCCCCTTGATCAACGGCGAGCGGGTCCAGGGATTGTCCAGGCCCAGGGCCAGGGACGACAGTATTTGCCCGCCCATGTGGCACGGCCCTACCCCGCTGCCCGAATAGCCGAAGCCATAGAAGACGTTGCCCTGCCCATCGAGCCGGCCAAAGAACGGCAGGCCGGTGACAGAGCGGTCGGAAGGCCCGTTCCAGCTCGCCGCCAGCGGCACCTCGGCCAGGGCCGGGAAGAAGTCGGCCAGGCTCTCGCGCAACAGCGGCTGGTACGGCGATGGCTGGTCGAACACCGGCAACATGCGCCCCCCATAGGCAAAGGTATTGCCACCCTTGCCGAGCATCAGCCGGCCATCGGACGTGTTGTGGTAGTAGTGCACGAAGATTCGCGAGTCGAGCACGCTGACGCCGCTGTCCAGGCCGATCTGACGCAACAGCTCCGGGCACGGCTCGGTGATCACCATGTCGCTGGAAACGATCGCCACGCTGCGCTCGAACTGCGGGAAGGCCCGCGCCATCCAGGCGTTGAGGCCCAGTACCACGCGGTCGGCGCGAATGGTGCCGGTGCGAGTACGCACCTGCGCCGGGGCCCCGTGCTCCAGCCCGGTCATCGCCGTGCCCTCGTGGATGCGCACGCCGCGCTGCAGGGCAACCCGGCGCAAGCCGCGCACCAGCCGCCCGGGCTGCACGGTGGCGGCGGCCGGTGAGTACCAGCCCTCCAGGTGGCGCTCAGAGCCTGCCAGGCGCTGCAACTGCGCAAGCTCAAGGCGCTGGAACGAGTTGATACCGCGCCGTTCCAGCGCCGCGATCACCGCATCGGTGCCACCGACCTGGGCCGGGTTGGTGGCGGTGTACAGGGTGCCGTCCATGCGGAAATCGCAGCGGATGCCGTTGTCGGCGCAGAACGCGCCGATGGCGGCGATGCTGCGTTCCGACTCGCTGACCAGGCGCACCGCCTCCTGCACCCCGAACAGACGCTCCAGGGTGAAGTACTTGGCCGACCAGGACAGCGCACAACCACCATTGCGCCCGCTGGCCCCGGCACCGCAGATATCCGCCTCGATCAGCATCACATCCAGCTGCGGCGCCTGCTCCTTGATCATCAACGCGGTCCACAGCCCGGTGTAGCCGCCGCCGACGATGCACACATCGCAGCGTGCGTCGCCCTGCAAGGGGGGGCATAGGGCCTCGTCTTCCTGGTCCAGCGCCTGTTGCAGCCAGAACGGTCTCATCGCTTTGCTTTCCTTCAAGTACGCAGTGGCTTGATCGCCATGCTGGTGTTGGGGGCCACGTCATTGGCCGCAGTGGTGCTGGCCGGGCGGCTGTTCCAGTGCGGGATCAGCACCAGGGCGGAGAACAGCGCGGTGCCGGCAAAGACGATGAACACCGTGACGCTGTCGAAATACCCCGGCAGCAGACCGCCGAGCACCGCGCCCACCGAACCGCAGCCGTTGACGAAGCCTGCGGCGGTGGCGCCGGCCTTGGCCGTACCGAAGTCGATGGCCGCCGCGCCGCTGATCATCGAGTCGGGGCCATACAGGGTCAGGCCCATGACGAACAGCAGGGCCACCACCAGCACCACGCTGCCGCTGTGCATGGCCGCCATGAAACCGGCCAGGGCCATGGTCAGCAGCAGCAGGCTGATCACGCAGGCCGGCATGCGCCGGGCACTGAACAGTTTGTCCGAGGCCAGGCCGATGATGATCGGGCCAAGTAACCCAGCCAGCTCGAAGGCGGTGGGGATGATCGCCGCGCCGACCTTGCCCACCGAAGGCATTTGTTCGAAGACGATCACCGGCCCCCACAGCAGGATGGCGTAGCGCGCCGGCTTCAACATGAAGTAGGCCAGGCCCAGGGTGAGCACCGTGCGGTTGCGCAGGATCTCGCGCAGCGGCGCCCAGACGCTGCACAGGTTGCCCCCCGGCGCCATGCTTTGCGGCTCTGGCTCCACCGCCGGCAAGCCTACGTCTTCGGGCTTGTTGCGCTGGAAGATGAAGAACAGCACGGCCACCAGGGCCACCACCACGGCGCTGGAGAAGAATGCCGCGTGCCAGGTGCCGACCAGGGTGTAGGCCCACCAGCCGGCGAACGGCGAAGCCACCAGGCCGCCGAAGGCGTAGCACGAGCTCCACAAACCCAGCACCCGCCCGCGCTGGGAGGCCGGGAAGAAGCTGCCGATGTTCTTGCACAGCCCGGCCCAGCCGGTGGACTGGGCCAGGCCCTGGATCAGCATGCAGGTGGCGAAGATCGGGAAGGTCGCGTAGCTGCCCATCACCACCGCCGCGGCTGCCGAGATCAGCAGCCCGCCGAGCACCACCACACGCGGGCCGAAACGGTCGGCGAGCATGCCCCAGGTGAACTGGCCCACGGCGTAGGCAGCCAGGTAGATGGCGTCGAGGTTGGCCATGGCGGCCTTGTCGAGCATGAAAGTCGGGTCTTCGCCAATGCCGAGCTTGGCCACCGAGAAGGCTTTGCGGGTGAAGTAGAAGGCGGCGTAAGCCAGCCAGGTGATCGCGAAGATCTGCATGCGCCAACGCTTGATGGCGCCCAGGGATTGATTCATTTGACTCTGACCTCTTGCGTGAGTGTGCCGGCAGAATGTGAAGAAACGCCTGTCTTGTTGTTGTGGTGCGCACTGCGTGACGGAGGGACGTCACTTGGTCAGATGGCGGCAGCGGTCTGGCGTGACCGGGGCGAGGCCATGGCCCGGCGCCACCGCTTGTGGCGATGGCGTCAGGTTGAAACACATGGAAACAGCTGCTGACTGATAAATAAAATCGATTTATCGTATTTCACTCATAAGCCCAGCTTGTAAGCGGAGTGCTCGATGTCGGTTTCCCACGCTCAACTCAAAGCCTTTCATGCGGTCGCCGAACAAGGCAGCTTCACCCGCGCGGCGCAGAAGCTGTTCCTGACCCAGCCGGCGGTGTCCGACCAGGTGCGCAAGCTGGAGGAGCGTTACGGTGTGCTGCTGTTCCAGCGCAACAAGCGTTCGGTGCAGTTGACCGACCTGGGCGAGCGCCTGCTGGGGGTGACCCAGCGTCTGTTCGCCTGCGAGGCCGAGGCCGTTGAGTTGCTGCAGGACTCGCGCGCCCTGCACACCGGCAGCCTGACCCTGGCGGTGGATGCGCCGGTGCATGTGCTGCCGCAGATCGCCCGGTTCTGCCAGCGCTATCCGGGGATCCAGGTGAAGATCGAGACGGGCAATACCGACGAGTCGCTGGCCCGGCTGTTCAGCTATCAGGCTGACCTGGCCCTGCTGGGGCGCGATGTCGACGATGAGCGTCTGTTTTGCGTGCCGATGCGGCGTGACCCGATGGTGGCGTTCGTGTCGCACCAGCATCCATGGGCCAGCCGGGGGGCGATCAGCCTGGCGGACCTGGATGACACGCCGTTGGTGCTGCGTGAGCCTGGGTCGGTGACGCGGCAGACGCTGGAGGAGGAAATGCAGCGGGCGGGGTTGCGGATTCGCTCGGCGATCCAGGTGGAGGGGCGTGAGGCGGCGCGGGAGGCGGTGGTGGTGGGGATTGGGGTTGGGGTGGTTTCGGCGGCGGAGTTTGGGGCTGATGCGCGGGTATGTGCGTTGCCGATTGTCGATTGTCAGCGGCATTTGACGGAGACGTTGGTGTGTTTGAGCGAGCAGCGGACGCGGCGGGTGGTGGCGACGTTTTTGGAGATGGTGCGGGAGGGGGGGTGAGGTTTTTGGGTTCGAGTTCGGGTTCGGCATCGGCATCGGCATCGGCATCGGCATCGGCATCGGCATCGGCATCGGCATCGGCATTCAGAGTGTTTGTTTTGATATATGCATGCGCATTCGGCGGCGATG
>NZ_JBOBDM010000075.1:0-22233 GCF_050586605.1 Pseudomonas sp. ES1
TTGTGGGAGCGGGCTTGCCCCGCGATGGGCTCAGCGCAGGCCGCGCTGGGACTCGTCGAGCTCGCGGATGTACTTGAACACTTTACGCATGGCCGCAGGCGGCTTGTTCCGCGCCTTTTCGTGCTGGGCATGACGGATCAGCGAGCGCAGTTGCTGGCGGTCGGTGTCGGGGTACTCGTTGACGAAGCGCTCGAGGTCCTCGTCGTTGCCGTCGATCAGGCGGTCGCGCCAGCGCTCCAGGTTGTGGAAGCGCTCGTTGTACTGCCGGGTCGAGCTGTCGATCTGGTCGAGCACGGCATGGATGGCGTCCAGATCCTGCACGCGCATCAGCTTGCCGACGAACGACATGTGGCGTTTACGGGCACCGTGCGCTACGTGCTTGCTGGCCTCGGCCAGCGCCTTGCGCAGCTCGTCGGTCAGCGGCAGGCGCGCCAGGGTGTCGGCCTTGAGGGTGGTGAGGCGCTCACCGAGTTCGACCAGCGCATGCAGCTCGCGCTTGATCTGGGTTTTGCTTTTTTCGCCATCGAAGGCGTCGTCGTAAGAATCAACCATGGGGGCCGTCCGCAAGAAATCGCCGCCATGATAACCAGTCGGGGGCCGCTTGTCCGGCCCGGTCGTAGAATGACCCAAGCCGTACGCAGAATTTTCAGTGGAGAGAACCATGAGTGCAGTCCAGAGCGTAGGCCCCAAGGACCTGCCGGCGTTGCAGGAACAGGTCGAAGCGATCGTCGCCGAAGCGCGCCGCCAGGGTGCCAGCGCCTGCGAAGTGGCGGTGTCGCTGGAGCAGGGCCTGTCCACCAGCGTGCGCCAGCGCGAAGTCGAGACCGTCGAGTTCAACCGCGACCAGGGCTTCGGCATCACCCTCTACGTTGGCCAGCGCAAGGGCTCGGCCAGCACCTCGGCCAGCGGCCCTGAGGCGATCCGTGAGACCGTCGCGGCGGCACTGGCCATCGCCAAGCATACTTCCGAAGACGAATGCTCGGGCCTGGCCGATGCGGCGCTGATGGCCCGAGAGCTGCCCGACCTCGATCTGTACCACGATTGGGACATCGAGCCGGAAAAGGCCATCGAGATGGCGTTGGCCTGCGAGGCTGCCGCCTTCGATGCCGACAAGCGCATCCTCAATGCCGATGGCACCACCCTCAATACCCACCAAGGTGTACGGGTGTACGGTAACAGCCATGGCTTCATCGGCGGCTACGCCTCCACCCGCCACAGCCTGAGCTGCGTGATGATCGCCGAGGGCGACGGGCAGATGCAGCGTGACTACTGGTACGACGTCAATCGCCAGGGCCATTTGCTGGCCGACCCAAGCAGCATTGGCGTGCGGGCCGCCCAGCGCGCCGCCAGCCGCCTGGGGGCCCGACCGGTGCCGACCTGCGAAGTGCCGGTGCTGTTCAGCGCCGAGCTGGCGGGCGGCCTGTTCGGCAGCTTCCTGTCGGCGATCTCCGGCGGCAACCTGTACCGCAAGTCGTCGTTCCTCGAAGGCACCCTTGGCCAGCGCCTGTTCCCCACCTGGCTGACCTTGGATGAGCGCCCGCACATTCCGCGAGCGCTGGGCAGTGCCTCGTTCGACGGTGATGGTCTGGCTACCTACGCCAAGCCGTTCGTCGACAAGGGTGAGCTGGTCTCCTACATCCTCGGCACTTATTCCGGGCGCAAGCTGGGGCTGCCGAGCACCGCCAACTCCGGCGGTGTGCACAACCTGTTCGTCACCCATGGGGTCGAGGACCAGGTGGCGTTGATCCGTCGCATGGGGCGCGGTCTGCTGGTGACCGAGCTGATGGGGCATGGCCTGAACATGGTCACCGGCGACTATTCCCGTGGTGCGGCGGGCTTCTGGGTTGAGAACGGCGAGATCCAGCATGCGGTGCAGGAAGTGACCATCGCCGGCAATATGAAAGACATGTTCCAGCAAATCGTGGCGATTGGCAGCGATATCGAAACCCGTAGCAATATCCACAGTGGCTCGGTCCTGATCGAGCGGATGACTGTAGCGGGCAGCTGACTCAAACTTGCGCAGCCGTTTCATGGGAGCGGCGCACCGCCGCTCCCATGTTGTCAGCATCTTGTGCACCCTGACCCGGCCATCGCGCCGGGTTTTTTATTTGGCCTTTGGCTATCTTGAATTGATTCTATTTATCAATTAATAATGAATATCATTATCCAGTCAGCCGGCGATGATCTTCATGAAAACCGTCCTCCACGAACTGCCCTACCTGGAAAACTGGCGCTGGCTCAGCCGGCGTATTCGTTGCGCCCTGGCGCCTGACGAGCCACGCCTGATCGAGCACTACCTGGCCGAAGGCCGTTACCTGGTGTGCTGCACCGAGACCTCGCCCTGGACAGTGGCAATGACCTCTTTCCGCCTGCTGCTGGATACCGCCTGCGACCGCATGCTGCCCTGGCACTGGCGCTGCCTGTGCCTCGACCAGGCATGGCGCCCGTTGCTCGACCTGCGCAACCTCGATCGCCAGGCGCACAACGAGCGCTGGCAACCCTTTGCGATGCAACTGGCCACCTGTGTGCTGTTGCCGTCGATTTCTCCCGAAGAACTGATGCAAGGACTTGAAGATGAGTGATACCCGTATCGAGCGTGACAGCATGGGTGAACTGCAGGTGCCGGCCCAGGCCCTGTACGGCGCCCAGACCCAGCGCGCGGTCGACAACTTCCCGGTCAGCGGCAAGCCGATGCCGGCCCAGTTCATCCGCGCCCTGCTGCTGGCCAAGGCGGCCGCGGCCAAGGCCAACGTCGAACTGCAGCAACTGAGCCCGGAGCAGGGCGGGGCAATCGTCAAGGCCGTGGAGCAACTGCTGGCCGAGGATTTCATCCAGCACTTCCCGGTCGATGTGTTCCAGACCGGCTCCGGCACCAGTTCGAACATGAACGCCAACGAGGTGATCGCCACCCTGGCCAGCCGAGTGCTCGGCGAGCAGGTCAATGCCAACGATCACGTCAATTGCGGCCAGAGCAGCAACGACATCATCCCCACCACCATCCACGTCAGCGCCGCCCTGGCCCTGCATGAGCAGTTGCTGCCGGCCTTGCGTCACCTGACGCAGGTGATCGAGAGCAAAGCCGTCGAAGTGCACAAGTACGTCAAGACCGGCCGCACCCACCTGATGGATGCCATGCCGGTGCGCATGAGCCAGGTGCTCGATGGCTGGGCGGCGCAGATCAAAGGCGCCCAGGCCCATGTCGAGGCCACGCTGCCAAGTTTGCAGGCGCTGGCCCAGGGTGGCACCGCGGTCGGCACCGGGATCAATGCCCATCCGCAGTTCGCGGCTGGCTTCGCTCGCCAGCTCAGTGGCCTGACCAAGGTCGAGTTCACCCCAGGCCAGAACCTGTTCGCCCTGATCGGCTCCCAGGACACCGCCGTGGCGTTGTCCGGCCAGCTCAAGACCACCGCGGTGGCGCTGATGAAGATCGCCAACGACCTGCGCTGGATGAACTCCGGCCCGCTGGCCGGCCTCGGTGAAATCGAACTGCAGGGCCTGCAGCCGGGTTCGTCGATCATGCCGGGCAAGGTCAATCCGGTGATCCCGGAGGCTACCGCGATGGTTGCAGCCCAGGTGATCGGCAACGACGCCACCATCGCCGTGGCGGGGCAGTCGGGCAACTTCGAGCTCAACGTGATGCTGCCTGTGATCGCCCGCAACCTGCTGGAAAGCATCGAACTGATGGCCAACGTCAGCCGCCTGTTGGCCGACAAGGCTATCGCGACCTTCAAGGTCAACGAAGGCAAGCTCAAGGAAGCGTTGTCGCGCAACCCGATCCTGGTCACCGCCTTGAACCCGATCATCGGATACCTCAAGGCTGCCGAAATCGCCAAGACCGCCTACAAGCAGGGGCGCCCGGTCATCGACGTGGCGCTGGAGCACACCGACCTGTCCCGCGACCAGCTCGAAGCGCTGCTGAACCCGGAAAAACTCACCGCCGGCGGCATCTGAGCCAAGGCTGCCCAGGAGGCACGTCATGCAGCACTGGAGACGCACCACGCAAAACGCCAATCGCCTGTTCGACCAGGGCGAGCTGGTCGATGCCCGGGAACACTACCTGCAAGCGCTGGCCTTGGCCCAGGTGCTGTTCGAGCGCTGGCATGACGTCGATGAGGCGGTGGCCGCGCTGGTCATCGCCCATCACAACCTGGCCGACCTGCACCTGCGGCTGAACCAGCCGCACGAAAGCGCCGACTACTTGTGCGCTGCGCACCAGGCATTGCTCCAGGCCAGCCAGGAGCAACGTTTGCCCCAGGCGTTGCGCGATGCCGCGCTGCGCCACAGCGCACGCACCTACACCGAGTTGCTGAGTTTCATCGCCGACTATGGCCAGTACCCGCGCACCGAACGCCTGCTCAATCGCCAGGCGCCGGCTGCCAGCGAACTGGTCGCACAAACGGACCTCACGCTTCGTACATCTGCTCATGGAATCCACTGACATGCCCCATACCTTGCCTGCACTGCCTTATGCCTACGATGCGCTGGAGCCGCACATCGATACCCAGACCATGGAGATCCACCACAGCAAGCATCACCAGACCTACATCAACAACCTCAATGCCGCCATCGAGGGCACCGAGTGGGCCGAATGGCCGGTGGAGCGGTTGGTTGGCGCGGTCAAGCAGTTGCCCGAGAAGCTGCAAGGGGCAGTGATCAACCAAGGCGGCGGCCACGCCAACCACACCCTGTTCTGGACCGTCATGTCGCCCAAGGGCGGAGGCGAACCACAGGGTGAGGTGGCCAAGGCCATCGATGCCCAGCTGGGTGGTTTCGAGGCATTCAAGGACGCGTTCACCAAGGCCGCGCTGAGCCGCTTCGGCAGTGGCTGGGCCTGGCTCAGCGTCACGCCGGCGAAAACACTGGTGGTGGAAAGCAGTGGCAACCAGGACAGCCCGCTGATGCATGGCAACACGCCGATCCTGGGGCTCGACGTGTGGGAGCATGCCTACTACCTGAAGTACCAGAACCGTCGCCCGGAATACATTGGTGCTTTCTACAACGTGGTCGACTGGGCCGAAGTGGAACGCCGCTACCTTGAAACCTTGAAGTGAGTCGAACCGGTATGCGCTCCGAGGTGATGTCTGTCAGCAGTGTGCGCCTGTTCCGCCTGGCGCTTGGGACCTTGCTGTTGCTAGTTGGCACCGCGCTGCTGGTGGCGCGCGGCATCGCCTGGCTGGACCTGGAACCGCGCATGTTGCGTGCCCTGGAGGGCGGTGCACTGTGCGCACTGGGCACGGCATTGGGCGCGGTACCGGTGCTGGTGATTCGCAACATGCCTGTGGCGCTGGCCGACACCTTGCTTGGCTTTGGCGCCGGGGTGATGTTGGCCGCCACCGCGTTCTCGTTGATCATCCCGGGACTGGAGGCGGCCCAGGCCATCGGCTACAGCCCCTGGGGCGCCGGTGGCTTGATCAGCAGCGGCCTGCTGTTCGGGGCGTTGTGCCTGTTCCTGGTCGATCTCAGGGTGTCCGGGGCGTCCCCCGAAGCGCTGGTCGGTACCGGGCAGCAGCCGGTGATCGCTGCGCGGATCTGGCTGTTCGTCATCGCCATCATCGCCCACAACATTCCCGAAGGCATGGCCATTGGTGTGTCTGCCGGGGGCGGCATGGCCGATGCCGACAGCCTGGCCATGGGCATTGCCTTGCAGGATGTGCCGGAGGGGCTGGTGATTGCTCTGGTATTGGCGGGGGCCGGGATGCCGCGCTTCAAGGCATTCCTGATTGGCGCTGCGTCCGGGCTGGTCGAGCCGCTGGCGGCGGTCATCTGTGCCTGGCTGGTGAACATCGCCGAACTGCTGCTGCCACTGGGCCTGGCCTGCGCGGCGGGGGCGATGCTGCTGGTGGTGACCCAGGAAATCATCCCCGAATCACGCAGCAACGGGCATCACCGCCTGGCGAGCCTGGGGTTGTGCGTGGGCTTCTGCCTGATGATGGTGATGGATACGGCGATGTCCTGAATGTCAGGCGAAAATCACTTCGACCCGGCCTTCGCGCCGGGTCTTGGGGGCTTCTTTGACCACGATCTGTATGTCCCGGCCCAGGCGGGCGAGGCAATCGATCATCTTGCTTTCGCTGATGCCACGGAATTTGCCGCGGGTCAGGGCGGAGACCTTGGGTTGGCTCAGGCCGAGCAGCTCAGCGGCCTGTAGTTGAGTGAGCTGGCGTGCCTTGATGATGCTGCAGATCTTGCTGGCCAGGCGGGCCTTGACCAGCATCTCGCTGGCGTCGGCAAGGTGCAGGTCGGCATAGACGTTGTCGGTGCCTTCTTCGATTTCAATCATGTGTTTTCCCCTTCGAGTGAGCCTGTGCCAGCTTCAGGCGGGCATGAATCAAATCCACGTCATGCCTTGAGGTTTTGATGCCGCTGCGGGATTTCTTCTGGAAACAGTGCAGCACCTAAACCGCGTCGACCAGGCTGATGGTGTAGACCGCACGATAGGTGTCGCCGTGATGGTCTTCGACCACCTCGAGCACGCCGCCGCCTGAAAACCCTTTAAGCACCTTTGCCTGCCAGTGCTTGCCGCCTTCCTGAGCCTGATACAGAGCAAAACCGAACACATCCTGGACATCAGCCGGGAGTGCCTGGATATCCTTTCGGGAGCTACCAGCCCAGAACAGGCGTTTGATATTCTTGATCGCTTCCATGAGATCGCCTCGAATCTATACCCATATTGGTATAGTGGCAATCAGACGATCATTCACACCGACAATTGGTAGCGGATGTTACGCGGGGAGGGTTACTCGCCTTCGTCGAAGAAGTTGTTGATCAGCGCCACCAGCGCTTCAAGGGCGTCGTTGTCCTGCTCGCCTTCGGTGAGCAGATGCACCTGGGTGCCCTTGCCGGCGGCGAGCATCATCACCGCCATGATGCTCTTGCCGTCCACCAGTTTGTCCGGTGCGCGGCCGACTCGCACCTGGCAGGGGAAGCGCCCGGCCACGCCGACGAACTTGGCTGCCGCGCGGGCATGCAGGCCCAGCTTGTTGATGATGGTTATTTCGCGGGCGGGCATCGTGTGGCGGATCCTGTGGGCTAGAGGTCGCGGTGGCGGACCTGGACGTTTTTCAGGGATTGCTGGAGCAACTGGCCGAGCCGTTCGGTGATGTACACCGAGCGGTGATGGCCGCCGGTGCAGCCGATAGCGATGGTGACATAGGCGCGGTTGCTGGCGGCGAAGCGGGGCAGCCATTTAAGCAAGTAGCTGGAGATGTCCTGGAACATCTCGTCGACGTCTGGCTGGGCGGCCAGGTAGTCGATCACCGGCTGTTCGAGCCCGGAGTGGTCACGAAGTTCCGGCTTCCAATAAGGGTTGGGCAGGCAGCGCACGTCGAATACCACATCGGCATCCACTGGCATGCCTCGCTTGAAACCGAAGGATTCGACCAGAAAGGCGGTGCCGGGCTCGGGCTGGTTGAGCAGCCGCAGCTTGATCGAGTCGCGCAGCTGGTACAGGTTCAGCCGGGTGGTGTCGATCTTAAGGTCGGCCAGGTCAGCGATGGGGCCCAGCAGCTCGCTTTCTACCCGGATGGCCTCGGCCAGCGAACGGTTGGCGTTGGTCAGCGGGTGGCGGCGGCGGGTTTCGGAAAAGCGCTTGAGCAGGGTTTCTTCGTCAGCGTCCAGATACAGCACATCGCACTGGATATGCCGGGAGCGTGCCTCTTCCAGCAGTTCGGGGAAGCGCGTCAGGTGGCTGGGCAGGTTGCGCGCATCGATGGAGACAGCCACTTTGGGCTGTTGCAACTCGGTGTTGATCAGCGCATTTTCCGCCAACTGCGGCAACAACCCGGCAGGCAGGTTGTCGATGCAGTAGTAGCCGTTGTCTTCCAGCACGTCGAGGGCGGTGCTTTTACCCGAGCCGGAGCGGCCGCTGACGATGATCAGGCGCATGTTCAGGCCTCGTTCTGGACGTCCAGGACCACCTGGTAGAGCGCTTCGTTGCTGTTGGCAGCACGCAGGCGCTTACGCACATCCTCGCGATCGAGCATGCTGGCGATCTGGCGCAGCAATTCAAGGTGCGCATCGGTCGCGGCTTCAGGGACCAGCAGGACGAACAGCAGGTCCACGGGCGCGCCATCGATGGCGTCGTAATCAATGGGAGCTTCCAGGTGCAGCAGGGCACTGACGGGCGCTGAGCAACCCTCGAGCCTGCAGTGGGGAATGGCGATGCCATTGCCAAAACCGGTGGAGCCGAGTTTTTCGCGGGCAATCAGCTTCTCGAAGACGTCTTGCATCTCGAGCTCTGGGATTTGCTCGGCAATTACAGTGGCGACCTTTTCGAGGGCGCGCTTCTTACTGCCGCCCGGCACGTTCACGAGGGAACGGCCGGGGGTCAGGATGGTTTCAAGTCGGATCATGGATGAGGGGGATCAGCGGGCGGCTGCGCCTTGCAGCAGGCTTTGCTGTTTTTCCTTGTGTTTTTTCAGTTGGCGGTCGAGCTTGTCGGCAAGCGCGTCGATCGCGGCATACATGTCTTGGTGTTCGGCATTGGCAACGACTTCGCCACCGGGTATCTGGAGCGTGGCTTCAACCTTTTGCTGCAGCTTCTCGACTTTCATGATCACCGTCACGTTGGTGATCTTGTCGAAATGACCCTCCAGTCGGGCGAGCTTCTCAAGCACGTAATCGCGCAGTGGTTGGGTGACTTCTACATGCTGTCCACTGATGTTGACTTGCATACAGCTTCTCCTTTGTTGCCCGTGCATAAAGAGGCAGGTATTGCACCTGCCACTGAAACGCTATGGCTTGCCCAGGGGCTACATCAGTCGCTTGCGCTCACTCGAAGGGGCGATGCCCAACGATTCGCGGTACTTGGCGACGGTGCGACGGGCTACCTGGATGCCTTGTGCCTCCAGTAAACCAGCGATCTTGCTGTCACTCAATGGCTTTTTCTGATTTTCCGCGGCGACCAGTTTCTTGATGATCGCGCGGATCGCCGTGGACGAGCATTCGCCGCCTTCGGCGGTGCTCACGTGGCTCGAGAAAAAGTACTTGAGTTCGTAGATGCCGCGTGGCGTGTGCATGTATTTCTGCGTGGTGACCCGGGAAATGGTCGACTCATGCATACCCACCGCCTCGGCGATATCGTGCAGCACCAGCGGCTTCATGGCCTCGTCACCGTGGTCAAGGAAACCGCGCTGGTGTTCGACGATCTGGGTCGCCACTTTCATCAGGGTTTCGTTGCGGCTTTGCAGGCTCTTGATGAACCAGCGCGCTTCCTGCAGCTGGTTGCGCATGAAGGTGTTGTCGGCGCTGGTGTCGGCGCGGCGCACGAAGCCTGCGTACTGCGGATTGACCCGCAGGCGCGGCACGGCTTCCTGGTTGAGCTCGACCAGCCAGCGTTCGCTGTCCTTGCGCACGATGACGTCCGGCACCACGTATTCGGGCTCGCTCGACTCGATCTGTGAGCCAGGGCGCGGATTGAGCGTTTGCACCAGCTCGATGACCTGGCGCAGTTCGTCTTCCTTGAGCTTCATGCGGCGCATCAGCTGGCTGTAGTCGCGGCTGCCGAGCAGGTCGATGTAGTCGCTGACCAGGCGCTGAGCTTCGCTCATCCACGGCGTCGAGGCCTGCAGCTGGCGCAGTTGCAACAGCAGGCACTCACCCAGGGAGCGGGCGCCGATGCCGGCGGGCTCGAACTGCTGGATACGGTGCAGCACCGCCTCCACCTCGTCCAGCTCGATGTCGAGCTCGGGGTCGAAGCCGGCGCAGATTTCTTCGAGGGTATCTTCCAGGTAGCCCTGGCCGTTGATGCTGTCGATCAGGGTGACGGCAATCAGCCTGTCGGTGTCGGACATCGGCGCGAGGTTGAGTTGCCAGAGCAGGTGGCTTTGCAGGCTCTCGCCCACGGACGTGCGGGTGGTGAAGTCCCACTCGTCATCGTCGTTGCTGGGCAGGCTGCTGGCGCTGGTCTGGTAGATGTCTTCCCAGGCGGTATCGACAGGCAGCTCGTTGGGGATGCGCTCGGCCCACTCGCCTTCTTCCAGGGTTTCGGTGTTGCCAGTGGTTTCCTGGAAGCTGGTGTCCTGGGTTTCGGCGACCGGTTTGCTTTCGGCGTTGTCCGCCATCGGGTCGCTGTTGTCGAAGTCGTCGCCGTCTTCCTGGCGTTCGAGCATCGGATTGGATTCCAGCGCCTCCTGGATTTCCTGCTGTAGGTCCAGGGTGGAAAGCTGAAGCAGACGAATGGCCTGTTGCAACTGCGGGGTCATCGTCAGTTGCTGGCCCATTTTTAGGACGAGCGATGGTTTCATGGCAGGGGCTTAATACCTTGTTAGCCGGCGCACATGCGCCATCTACTACCTGTAGGGCGCTGGGCGCCGATTTTAAGCAAGTTCTTATGCAACTCGTATGCCTGAAATTCTAGCGCTTGCCTAGAGCACAGTAACACTTAAGCCCTGAACGGGCGTGTGCGCCAGTGCTCCAGGCGGGCCTGGATCAGAGGCGGAACTCGTGACCCAGGTAAACCTCCTTGACCAACTGGTTGGCCAGGATGGTCTCGGCATCGCCCTCGGCGATCAGTTGACCATCGTTGACGATGTAGGCCGTCTCACAGATATCGAGCGTCTCGCGAACGTTGTGGTCGGTGATCAGCACGCCGATCCCCTTGTTCTTGAGGTGATGGATGATCTGCTTGATGTCGCCCACCGAGATCGGGTCGACGCCGGCGAACGGTTCATCCAGCAGGATGAACTTGGGCGCGGTGGCCAGGGCGCGGGCGATTTCGACACGGCGGCGTTCACCACCGGAAAGGCTCATGCCGAGGTTGTCGCGGATGTGGCTGATGTGGAATTCCTGCAGCAGGCTTTCCAGTTCCTTGCGCCGGCCGTCGCGGTCGAGGTCCTTGCGGGTCTCGAGGATGGCCATGATGTTGTCGGCCACCGACAGCTTGCGGAAGATCGAGGCTTCCTGCGGCAGGTAGCCGATGCCGGACTGGGCGCGGCCGTGCATGGGCTGGTGGCTGACGTCGAGGCTGTCGATCAGTACCCGGCCCTGATCGGCCTGGACCAGGCCGACGATCATGTAGAAGCAGGTGGTCTTGCCGGCGCCGTTAGGGCCGAGCAAACCGACGATCTGGCCGCTGTCGATGGACAGGCTGACGTCGCGAACGACTTGTCGGCCTTTGTAGCTCTTGGCCAGGTGCTGGGCTTTGAGGGTTGCCATTTACTCGGCCTTTTTCTTCGGTTGAATGACCATGTCGATGCGCTGACGTGGTGCAGTCACGTTGCCACCGCGGCCGGCGGTCGCCACCTGGGTTTTGGTGTTGTAGACGATCTTCTCGCCTTCAGTGGTGTTGCCTTCGTTCTCGACCTTGGCGCGGTCGGTCAGGATGACCATTTCTTTTTGCGCCTGGTACTGGATGGTCACGGCCCAGCCTTTCATCTTGTCCGGCTTGGCAGCACTCTGCTGCTGCTCGAAGTAGGCCAGGTTGCCCACCGAGGTGACCACGTCGATGTCACCGTTGGCGGCGCGGGTCATGGTCACGGTGTTGCCTTTGATCATCATCGAACCTTGGGTGATGATCACGTCGCCGGTGTAGGTGGCCACACCCTGCTTGTCGTCCAGGTGCGCGTTGTCGGCCTGGATGCGAATTGGCTGGTCACGGTCGTTCGGCAGTGCGAAGGCGCTCGCGCTTCCCAGTGCTACGCCCAGGCTGAGCAGAAGGGGGATGGTTTTAACGAGCCTCATACTGTCCTCTTACGTTAGAGAGCAGGTCCATCCTGCCTTCTTTCAAATACGCTTTCATTCCTTTGCCCGTAGTCGTGCCACCGGCGCCGTCGATTCTAACGGCTTGCTCGGTCTGCGCATATTGCTTCTGCGGGAACACGGTCATGCGTGTGCTGGTAATAATGGTTTCACGTTGTTTTTCGTCGGTGCGGGCAACCCGCACATTGTCGATCAATTCGACTTCGGTGCCGTCCGGGTTGACCTCGGCGCGGGTGCTCTGCACATGCCAGGGGTACTCGGTGCCACGGTACATGTGCAGGTCGGGCGTGGTCACCAGGGTGACTTCGCTGGCCTTGAGGTGCTCGACCTTGTCGGCGGTCATTTCGTATTGCAGCTTGCCGTCAGGCAGGAACTGCACGCTGTGAGCGTTGATTGCGTAGTAGTCGATGGCGCTCTCGTTGGTCTGCGCGACCGGTTTGTCGAGGAAGCTCTCGGGGCTGATGTTCCAGTACCCGACGGCCGCCAGCACGGCGGCTATCACGCCAAGCAGCGCGAAATTTCTGATCTTCTTGCTGAACATGGGAGGCCTTACAGGTAGTGAGCGTTGGCAGCGTCCAGGGTGCCCTGGGCCTGCATGATCAATTCGCAGAACTCGCGGGCGGCGCCTTCGCCGCCGCGTGCCTGGGTCACGCCGTGGGCATGCTGGCGAACGAACGGCGCGGCATTGCTTACCGCCATGCCCAGGCCCACCCGGCGAATCACCGGCAGGTCGGGCAGGTCGTCACCCAGATAAGCCACCTGTTCGTAGCTTAGATTGAGTTCGGCAAGCAGGCCGTCCAGCACCACCAGCTTGTCCTCGCGCCCCTGGAACAGGTGCGGGATGCCGAGGTTCTTCGCCCGGCGCTCGACCACCGGCGTCTTGCGCCCGCTGATGATCGCCGTGGTGACGCCTGCGGCCATGAGCATCTTGATGCCGTGGCCGTCGAGGGTGTTGAAGGTCTTGAATTCGCTGCCGTCTTCAAGGAAGTACAGGCGGCCATCGGTGAGCACGCCGTCAACGTCGAACACCGCCAGCTTGATGGCCTTGGCGCGTTGCATGAGGTCCTGGTTCATTTACATCACTCCGGCGCGCAGCAGGTCGTGCATGTTCAGGGCGCCGGTCGGCCGGTCGCTCTGATCGACAACGACAAGTGCGCTGATCTTGTGGTCTTCCATGATTTTGAGCGCCTCGGCGGCGAGCATCTCGGCGCGGGCGGTCTTGCCGTGCACGGTCATGACTTCGTCGATGAGGGTCTTGTGCACGTCGATATTGCGATCGAGGCTGCGGCGCAGGTCGCCGTCGGTGAAGATCCCGGCCAGCGTGCCGTCGTGCTCCAGCACCACGGTCATGCCCAGGCCCTTGCGCGACATTTCGATCAGCGCGTCCTTGAGCAGGGTGCCGCGCTGCACCTGGGGCAGTTCGTCGCCGGCATGCATCACGTTCTCGACCTTCAGCAACAGGCGGCGGCCCAGTGCCCCACCGGGGTGGGAGAAGGCGAAGTCTTCGGCGGTGAACCCGCGCGCTTCCAGCAGGGCGATGGCCAGTGCATCGCCCAGGGCCAGCGAAGCGGTGGTGGAGGAGGTCGGTGCCAGGTTGAGCGGGCAGGCTTCCTGGGCGACGCTGGCGTCGAGATTGACTTCGGCGGCCTGGGCCAGCGGCGAGTCCGGGTTGCCGGTCAGGCTGACCAACTGGATCCCCAGGCGCTTGATCAGCGGCAGCAGGGTGACGATCTCGGCGGTGCTGCCCGAGTTGGACAGGGCGAGGATGACATCGTCACGGGTGATCATGCCCATGTCGCCATGGCTGGCTTCGGCCGGGTGCACAAAAAAAGCCGGCGTGCCGGTGCTGGCGAGGGTGGCGGCGATCTTGTTGCCGATATGCCCGGATTTGCCCATGCCGACCACGACCACCCGGCCCTTGCTCGCCAGGATCAGCTCGCAGGCCTTGACGAAGTCACCGTCGATGCGGGCCAGCAGTGCCTGCACAGCCTCGAGTTCCAGGCGCAGGGTGCGCTGGGCGGATTGGATCAGCTCGCTGGATTGGCTCATGTCGAAAACGCAATGCCTGATGAAAAGGCGGCGATTATAGCCGCAATGTGTGAAAGGCTCATCCATTCGATTGTCGTAACAAACCACTACAAGGCTGTCGCCTGCCTGAACAGGCGGATTTGTGGCCTTGGGGGCGTGCCTTCTGCGGTGCTATAGTTCGCCGCTGTTCGGCCCGCCAGGGACCAGTGTGCCTTCAAGATGAGGGCAGGCGTCCATGAAGACGAGGCTGCATTGCAAGGAGTCTAGATGAGTGTGGATAGCGCCTGCGCGGTCGAGCTGAAGGGAGTCACCTTCAAGCGTGGTTCGCGCAGCATTTTCAGCAACGTGGACATTCGCATTCCCCGTGGCAAGGTCACCGGTATCATGGGGCCCTCGGGGTGCGGCAAGACGACATTGCTGCGTCTGATGGGCGCACAGTTGCGGCCGTCCAGCGGTGAAGTCTGGGTCAATGGCCAGAACCTGCCCGCGTTGTCGCGGGGCGACCTGTTCGATGCGCGCAAGCAGATGGGCGTTTTGTTCCAGAGCGGCGCCCTGTTCACCGACCTCGATGTCTTCGAGAACGTCGCCTTCCCGCTGCGCGTACACACCGAGCTGCCGGACGATCTGATTCGTGACATCGTCCTGATGAAGTTGCAGGCCGTGGGCCTGCGCGGTGCCATCGACCTGATGCCCGACGAGCTCTCCGGCGGCATGAAGCGCCGCGTGGCGCTAGCCCGGGCGATTGCCCTCGACCCGCAGATCCTCATGTACGACGAGCCGTTCGTCGGCCAGGACCCGATCGCCATGGGCGTGCTGGTGCGCCTGATCCGTCTGCTCAACGACGCCCTGGGTATCACCAGCATCGTGGTTTCCCACGACCTGGCGGAAACCGCCAGCATCGCCGACTACATCTATGTGGTGGGTGATGGCCAGGTACTGGGGCAGGGCACGCCCGCCGAACTGATGGGCTCGGACAACCCGCGTATCCGCCAGTTCATGAAGGGCGACCCGGACGGCCCGGTACCCTTCCACTTCCCTGCGCCAGACTACCGCGCCGATTTGCTGGGGGCGCGTTGATGCGCAGAAAATCCTTACTCGAACGTATCCGTCTGTTTGGCCGCTCGGCCATCGACGTGCTGGCGGTGCTGGGCCGCTCCTGCCTGTTCCTTGGTCACGCGCTGAGCGGTCGAGGCGGCGTCGGCGGCGGCTTCCAGTTGCTGGTCAAGCAGCTCTATTCGGTTGGCGTGCTGTCGCTGGCGATCATCGTCGTGTCCGGGGTGTTCATCGGCATGGTGCTGGCGCTGCAGGGCTACAGCATCCTTGCCCGCTATGGTTCGGAGCAGGCCGTGGGGCAGATGGTTGCCCTGACCCTGCTGCGTGAGCTCGGGCCTGTGGTGACCGGCCTGCTGTTCGCCGGCCGCGCGGGTTCCGCGCTGACGGCTGAAATCGGCAACATGAAGTCCACCGAGCAGCTGTCGAGCCTGGAAATGATCGGTGTCGACCCGCTCAAGTACATCGTCGCCCCACGCCTGTGGGCCGGCTTCATCTCGCTGCCGCTGCTGGCGCTGATCTTCAGCGTGGTGGGCATCTGGGGTGGCTCGTGGGTCGCGGTCGACTGGCTGGGCGTCTACGAAGGCTCGTTCTGGGCCAACATGCAGAACAGCGTTTCTTTCACCGACGACGTGATCAACGGGCTGATCAAGAGCCTGGTGTTTGCCTTCGTCGTCACCTGGATCGCCGTATTCCAGGGGTATGACTGCGAGCCCACCTCAGAAGGGATCAGTCGTGCCACCACCAAGACCGTGGTCTATGCCTCGTTGGCAGTGCTGGGTCTGGACTTTATTCTGACCGCCTTGATGTTTGGAGATTTCTGATGCAAAACCGCACCCTGGAAATCGGTGTCGGCCTGTTCCTCCTGGCCGGGATCCTGGCGCTGCTGCTGCTGGCCCTGCGTGTCAGCGGGCTGTCGGCCAGCCCGAGCAGCGACACTTACAAAGTTTATGCCTACTTCGACAATATCGCCGGTTTGACGGTCAGAGCTAAAGTGACCATGGCCGGTGTGACCATCGGCAAGGTCACGGCCATCGATCTGGACCGCGATTCGTACACCGGTCGGGTCACGTTGCAGCTGGACAAGAACGTCGACAACCTGCCGACCGACTCCACTGCCTCGATCCTGACCGCCGGCCTGCTGGGCGAGAAGTACATCGGCATCAGCGTGGGCGGCGAAGAAGCGGTTCTCAAAGACGGCAGCACCATCCACGACACTCAGTCGGCGCTGGTGCTGGAAGACCTGATCGGCAAATTCCTGCTCAATACAGTGGGCAAGGAACCCAAAGAAGCGCAACCGGCTAATTAAGGAGTTTCCATGATTTCGATCCTGCGACGTGGCCTGCTGGTTCTGCTGGCGGCCTTCCCCCTGCTGGCCATGGCGGCGCCGGGGCAGTCCGCCCGTGATGTCATCCAGGGCACCACGACCCAGTTGCTCAACGACCTCAAGGCCAACAAGGCGCAGTACAAGGCCAACCCCGAGGCGTTCTATACCGCGCTCAACAGCAACCTTGGCCCGGTGGTCGATGCTGACGGCATCTCCAAGAGCATCATGACCGTCAAGTATTCGCGCAAAGCCACCCCGGAGCAGATGCAACGCTTCCAGGAGAACTTCAAGCGCAGCCTGATGCAGTTCTATGGCAACGCCCTGCTCGAGTACAACAACCAGGGCATCACCGTCGACCCGGCCAAGGCCGAGGACGGCGATCGCACCAGCGTCGGCATGAAGATCACCGGCAATAACGGTGCGGTCTATCCGGTGCAGTACACCATGCAGAAGATCGACGGCGAGTGGAAAGTGCGCAACGTCATCGTCAACGGCATCAACATCGGCAAGCTGTTCCGCGACCAGTTCGCCGACGCCATGCAGCGCAACGGCAACAGCCTGGACAAAACCATCGACGGCTGGGCCGGCGAGGTGGCCAAGGCCAAGGAAACCGCCGACAACTCGCCGGATAAGGAAGTCAAATGAGCGATGCCGTCGTGAGCATGTCCGAGCCTGGCGTTCTCTGCCTGGCCGGGGTGCTCGACTACCGCAGCGGGCCGGCCCTGCGCCAGCAGGGCAAGGCGCTGATCGCCGGCAGTGGCGAGCAGCGGCTGGTGCTCGACTGCAGCGCGGTGGTCAAGTCGAGCAGCGTCGGGCTGGCCCTGCTGCTGGCCTTCATGCGCGATGCACAGGCGGCTGGCAAGGCCTGCGAAGTGCGCGGCATGCCTGCCGACATGCGGGAAATTGCCGGGGTCTATGACCTCGATGAAGTGCTGGCCGGTTGATGGCTTGCACCAAGGTGAAGGCCCCTCGGTCAGCGCATCCCGTCATGGGCTTCGCAGGCGAGGGGCTTTTTTGTATGATGGCCGACCCGCGCGCGTTGGGCGCCGATCGAGGTTGAGCATGCAGGCCGTAGAAGTCAAAAGCTTTCTGGAAGAGAAATTGCCGGGATCCCGGGTCGAAGTTGAAGGCGAAGGCTGCAACTTCCAGTTGAACGTGATCAGCGACGAGCTGGCCGGCCTGAGCCCGGTCAAGCGTCAGCAGGCGATCTATGCTCACCTCAATCCGTGGATCGCCAACGGCGCCATTCACGCGGTAACCATGAAATTCTTCAGCAGCGCAGCCTGGGCTGAGCGCACCTGAGCCAACTTGGCGGCGAGACACAAATGGACAAACTGATTATCACTGGCGGCCCACGCCTTGACGGCGAAATTCGCATTTCCGGCGCGAAAAACGCGGCCCTGCCGATTCTGGCGGCGACCCTGCTGGCCGACGGCCCGGTTACCGTGGGCAACCTGCCACACCTGCACGACATCACCACCATGATCGAGCTGTTCGGTCGCATGGGCATCGAGCCTGTGATCGACGAAAAGCTGGCCGTGGAGATCGACCCGCGCACCATCAAGACCCTGGTTGCTCCTTACGAGCTGGTCAAGACCATGCGTGCCTCGATCCTGGTCCTCGGCCCGATGGTTGCCCGTTTCGGCGAGGCCGAAGTGGCCCTGCCTGGCGGCTGCGCCATCGGCTCTCGTCCGGTAGACCTGCACATCCGCGGCCTGGAAGCCATGGGCGCGAAGATCGAGGTCGAAGGCGGCTACATCAAGGCCAAGGCCCCCGAGGGCGGCCTGCGCGGTGCGCACTTCTTCTTCGATACCGTCAGCGTGACCGGTACCGAGAACATCATGATGGCCGCAGCACTGGCCAAAGGCCGCAGCGTGTTGCAAAACGCCGCTCGCGAGCCTGAAGTGGTTGACCTGGCCAACTTCATCAACGCCATGGGCGGCAAAGTTCAGGGTGCGGGCACCGACACCATCACCATCGATGGCGTCGAGCGCCTGGCCTCGGCCAACTACCGGGTCATGCCCGACCGTATCGAGACCGGTACCTACCTGGTCGCCGCTGCCGTTACCGGTGGTCGCGTCAAGGTCAAGGACACCGATCCGACCATCCTTGAAGCCGTACTTGAGAAGCTCAAGGAAGCCGGCGCCGACATCACCACCGGTGAAGACTGGATCGAGCTGGACATGCACGGCAAGCGGCCCAAGGCCGTCAACCTGCGTACCGCTCCTTACCCGGCGTTCCCTACCGACATGCAGGCGCAGTTCATTTCGCTCAATGCCATCGCCGAAGGCACTGGCGCAGTGATCGAAACCATCTTCGAAAACCGCTTCATGCACGTCTACGAGATGCACCGCATGGGCGCGCAGATCCAGGTCGAAGGCAACACCGCCATCGTTACCGGCGTCAAGGCGCTCAAGGGCGCTCCGGTCATGGCCACCGACCTGCGTGCTTCCGCCAGCCTGGTGCTGTCGGCGCTGGTCGCCGAGGGTGACACCCTGATCGATCGCATCTACCACATCGACCGTGGTTACGAGTGCATCGAGGAGAAACTGCAGATGCTGGGCGCGAAGATCCGTCGCGTACCGGGCTAGCAGCCTGCAGGCGCACGGACGCGCCTACCGAATCGAATACCGGCCAAGCTCACTGCCTGGCCGGCTGTAGCCGCTTAAGGACCGACGTTTCCCATGTTGACCATCGCGCTATCCAAAGGCCGTATTCTCGACGATACCCTGCCACTGCTGGCCGAGGCCGGTATCGTGCCGACCGAGAACCCGGACAAGAGCCGCAAGCTGATCATCCCCACCACGCAGGACGACGTGCGCCTGCTCATCGTGCGGGCCACCGACGTGCCGACCTATGTCGAGCATGGCGCCGCCGACCTCGGTGTAGCCGGCAAGGACGTGCTGATGGAATACGGCGGCCAGGGCCTGTACGAGCCTCTGGACCTGCAGATTGCCCAATGCAAGCTGATGACCGCTGGCGTCACCGGTGCCCCTGAGCCCAAGGGCCGTCTGCGTGTGGCGACCAAGTTCGTCAACGTGGCCAAGCGTTATTACGCTGAACAGGGCCGCCAGGTCGACATCATCAAGCTGTACGGCTCGATGGAGCTGGCGCCGCTGATCAACCTCGCCGACAAGATCATCGACGTGGTCGACACCGGCAACACCCTGCGTGCCAATGGCCTCGAACCCCAGGAGCTGATCGCCACGATCAGTTCGCGCCTGGTGGTCAACAAGGCCTCCATGAAAATGCAGCACGCCCGCATTCAAAGCCTGATCGACACCCTGCGCAACGCCGTCGAATCGCGACACCGCGGCTGACTTCTGCGCGCGACCTTCGCTGTCGCGCCCGTCTATCCGCGTCATAGCCTTCTTTCTCAGGTGCCCGCGCGGATGGACTGGTAGCCTAGGGCGCCTGAGCATTCGCTAATAATCGAGGCCCTCGCCATGACCGTGTCCACTGCAATTGCCCGTCTCAACGCCGCTGACCAGGATTTCGCCCGACATCTGGATCATCTGCTGAGCTGGGAAAGTGTGTCCGATGACGCGGTCAACCAGCGCGTGCTCGACATCATCAAGGCTGTGCGCGAGCGCGGTGACGCAGCGCTGGTCGAATTCACCCAGCGCTTCGACGGTGTCGACGCCAAGACCATCGATGACCTCATCCTCGACCGTGCCCGCCTGGAGCTGGCGCTGACCCGCATCACCCCGGTGCAGCGTGAAGCGCTGGAGAAAGCCGCCAACCGCGTGCGTCTGTACCACGAGCGGCAGAAGCAGGACTCCTGGCAGTACACCGAAGCCGACGGCACCGTGCTCGGCCAGAAGGTCACCCCGCTGGACCGTGCCGGCCTATACGTGCCGGGCGGCAAGGCGTCGTACCCCTCGTCGGTGCTGATGAACGCGATTCCAGCCAAGGTCGCGGGTGTCGCTGAAGTGGTCATGGTGGTGCCGACCCCGCGTGGCGAGGTCAATGAGCTGGTGCTGGCCGCTGCCTGCATCGCCGGCGTCGACAGGGTGTTCACCGTTGGTGGCGCCCAGGCCGTCGCGGCCCTGGCCTACGGCACCGAAAGCGTGCCACAGGTGGACAAGATCGTCGGCCCGGGCAACATCTACGTGGCCACCGCCAAGCGCCATGTATTTGGCCAGGTGGGTATCGACATGATCGCCGGCCCGTCGGAGATCCTGGTGGTGTGCGATGGCCAGACCGATCCGGACTGGATCGCCATGGACCTGTTCTCCCAGGCCGAACACGATGAAGACGCCCAGGCCATCCTGGTCAGCCCCGATGCCGAGTTCCTCGATCGCGTTGCCGCCAGCATCGACAAGCTGCTGCCAACCATGGAGCGCGCCGAGATCATCGAAAAGTCGATCAACGGCCGTGGCGCCCTGATCCAGGTGCGCGACATGCAACAGGCCATCGAAGTGGCCAACCGCATCGCCCCGGAACACCTGGAGTTGTCGGTGGCCGACCCGCAGGCCTGGCTGCCGCAGATCCGCCACGCCGGCGCGATCTTCATGGGCCGTCACACCAGCGAGGCGCTGGGCGACTACTGCGCCGGCCCCAATCACGTACTGCCGACCTCCGGCACCGCGCGCTTCTCCTCGCCATTGGGCGTGTATGACTTCCAGAAGCGCTCGTCGATCATCTTCTGTTCCGAGCAGGGCGCATCCGAGCTTGGCCACACCGCTTCGGTACTGGCTCGCGGCGAGTCGTTGACCGCCCACGCCCGCAGCGCCGAATACCGCATCCTCACCGAGAAGGGGAATTGAGCATGAGTCGTTTCTGGAGTCCCTTCGTCAAGGACTTGGTGCCCTACGTGCCGGGCGAGCAGCCCAAGTTGGCCAAACTGGTCAAGCTCAACACCAACGAGAACCCCTATGGCCCATCGCCCAAAGCGCTGGAGGCCATGCGTGGCGAGTTGAACGACAACCTGCGCCTTTACCCGGACCCGAATGGTGACCGGCTCAAGCAGGCGGTGGCCGAGTACTACGGCGTCACCCCGGCGCAGGTGTTTGTCGGCAACGGCTCGGACGAGGTGCTGGCGCACATCTTCCACGGCTTGTTCCAGCACGATGCGCCGTTGCTGTTCCCGGACGTCAGCTACAGCTTCTACCCGGTGTATTGCGGCCTGTACGGCATCCCGTACGAGCAGGTGGCGCTGGACGAGCAGTTCCAGATTCGCGTTTCGGACTACAACAAGCCAAACGCCGGGATCATCTTCCCCAACCCCAATGCACCGACCGGCTGCCTGCTGCCGCTCGAGGCCGTGGAGCAGATGCTGCGGGCCAATCGGGATTCGGTGGTGGTGGTGGACGAGGCGTACATCGACTTCGGTGGCGAGACGGCCATCAGCCTGGTTGATCGCTATGACAACCTGCTGGTGACCCAGACGCTGTCCAAGTCGCGTTCGCTGGCTGGCCTGCGGGTTGGTCTGGCGGTGGGGCATGCGGACCTGATCGAGGCGTTGGAGCGGATCAAGAACAGCTTCAACTCCTACCCGTTGGACCGGGCCGCGATTGTCGGGGCTGCGGTGGCGTTCGAGGATCGCGAGTACTTTGACGAGACGTGCCGCAAGGTGATCGACAGCCGTGAGGTGTTGGTTTCGGCGTTGCAGGCGCGTGGGTTCGAGGTGTTGCCTTCGGCGGCGAACTTCATCTTTGCCCGGCATCCGCAGCAGGATGCGGCGGGGATCGCGGCGCGGCTGCGGGAGCAGGGGGTTATTGTGCGGCACTTCAAGCAGGCGCGGATTGCGCAGTTCTTGCGGATTACGGTTGGGACGCCGGAGATGAATCAGGCGTTGCTTGATGCGCTTGATTGATTCGAGTTGATTTGAGTTGTTGATGCTGGGGCGAATTAGGGGTGGTTGGATTTCTCCTGATTCGCCCTTTGTTGTTGTTGTTGTTGTTGTTGTTGTTGTTGTTGTTTTGAAAGTTTTATGCGCATTCATTTGCGATGTCGACGCATAGTCACCTTTCCGCCCTTACGGCGGGTTACTTTTTTTCTTGGAAAAAAGTAACCAAAAACCGCTCGCTCCATTCATACGGCCCTCCGCTGCGCTCCGGGTCCCTTCGCTTCGGCGTCCTCCGGGCCCGCGCGGCCTCCGACTTGCTGCGCAAGTCTACATCTCGCGC